>DATDTH010000498.1:0-2287 GCA_035290985.1 Pseudomonas sp.
GGGGCATTGCAGGCCATGCAACTCAAGCAGGAACAGCTATGAAACTGAATCACTGGAGGGCCACCGGCCCCCAACTCGGCCTCGGCTTGGGCCTGTCCATGCTCGCCGCGAGCCCGACCTGGGCCGTGCAGATGGCCGATAAGCACTTCGGTGTCGACATCAAGTTCACCGCCCAGTCCGAAGACGACCGTGACCTGGGCACCCGCAAGGGCGGCGACGTCCAGGGCATCGGCCTGGATCTGCGCCCCTGGCTGTTCGGCCAGCGCGGCGACTGGAGTGCCTTCGCCATCGGCCAAGTCGTCACGGCCACCGACATCATCCAGACCGATCCCCTGGAGTCCGACGCTGTCCAGACGGACAACCAGGCCAGCGGCGATAGCCGCGAGCCGGAGAAGAACTACCTGGCCCTGCGCGAGTTCTGGGTCGACTACGCAGGACTCACCGACTACCCCGGCGAACACCTGCGCCTGGGGCGCCAGCGCCTGCGTAACGACGACGGCCAATGGCGCGACACCAATATCGAAGCCCTGAACTGGAGTTTCGACACCACCCTGCTGCGGGCCGACCTCGGCATCGCAGAGCGCTTCAGCGACTACCGCACCGACCTCGACGAACTGGCGCCAGTGGACGAGGACCGGACCCACCTGTTCGGCGATATCGCCAGCCAGTGGACCCCGGGCCATTGGCTGGGCCTGCGCGCCCATCATTCCCGCGATGATGGGCGGCTGGCTGAGCCCGGCGAAGCCATAGACGCCCTGGACAAGCGCAGCACCGGCGACCTGACCTGGCTAGGCCTGACCGCCAGCAGTGACGCCTACAACTTTCGCAACACCCGGCCGCTCAACTACTGGGCCAGCATCACCCAGCTGACCGGCGAGCGCGACAGCCTCCAGCGCGCCCTGCAGAACGACCAGGAAATCGCCACCGGCCAGGTCACGGATGACGTCGACGCCTGGGCCACCGACCTGGGCCTGCGCCTGCGCCTGGACCCCAGCTGGCAAGTCGGTGCCGCCTATGCCCGCGGCTCGGGCGACGGCGGCGAAGACGGTTCGGGCTCGGGCAACTACCAGCAGACCGGCCTGGAAAGCAACCGCTCGAATTTCACCGGTACCCGTTCCAGCACTCACCGCTTCGGCGAGGCCTTTCGCGGCGAGTTGAGCAACCTGCAGGCGGCCACCCTGTTCGGCTCCTGGCAACTGCGCGACGACTACGACGCCAGCCTGGTCTATCACCGCTTCTGGCGGCTCGACGCCGACCAGCAGATCGGCAAGAGCGGCATCAACGCCCTGGTCAACGCCGGCGGCGACAGCCTGGTCGCGGGCGAGAAGGACCTCGGCCAGGAAGTCGACCTGGTGCTGACCAAATACTTCAAGCAGGGCCTGTTGCCGGCGGCGCTGAGCGAGCAGCTCGACGAACCCTCGGCGCTGGTGCGCTTTCGCGGCGGCGTGTTCAAGCCCGGCGATGCCTATGGCAGCGACACCGACTCGCTGATGCACCGCGCCTTCATCGACGTGATCTGGCGCTACTGATGCAACCGGGACCTTCAGCCATGACGAGCATGACCCCAACATCCTCCGTGCACCGGCAGACCCTGCCGCTGCTGGCCGGCGTTCTGCTGCTGGCCAGTGCCTGGGCCCAGGCCACGTCCCAGGCGCCCAAGGCGACCCAGGAATTGCGGGCGGCCAAGAGCTACAACGTGACCAGCGCCGCGGTCGAACCGCTGCACCTCGATCCGCCGAAACTGCCGGACCTGAGCGGCTACACCGCCGCCGCGGTCCAGGCCAAGCTGGTCACCCGCCCCGGCGGCAGCGTGACGGTGCGGCGCATGCTGCAACAGGATGCCCTGAAAGACTTTATCGGCGGCAACAACCGCATGGCCGAATGGGTGACCCGCCAGCGCGGCATGCCCCAGGCGATCTTCGTCGAGGGTGGTTATCTGACCCTCGGTCAGTTGGCCCGGCAACTGCCCAAGGAATACTTCGAGGAAACCGCGCCGGGCGTCTACCTGGCACGGCTGCCGATAGTGGTGGCCCAGGGCGCGACCCTGCATATCGACAAGACGACGCGGGAACTGCGCCTGTCCGAGGAGCGCGGCGCCTTTCTGGTCAACGACGGCAAGCTGTTCGTCACCGACACCCGGATCGTTGCCTGGCGCGAGGCCGACAACGGCCCGGCGACCTTCCGCAAGGCCGAGCAGTTCCGCCCCTTCCTGTTGTCCTGGGGCGGCACCGAGACCTATATCGTCAACAGCACCCTGATCAGTTTCGGCTACGAGACCAGCAAGTCC
>DATDTH010000499.1:0-6061 GCA_035290985.1 Pseudomonas sp.
GTCAAGCAGCGCCAGCCCCTGGCCCAGGTCAGCCAGGCGGTGGATCGCCTGTGCGCCGAGCAGGGTACCCTGCCGCGGCACAAGGCCTACCCCTTCGAGGTGCTGGCCCACCGGGTGGAAAAACTCGGCGAGCGCAACGGCCCCTCCCTGGCACGCTTCGGCGTGCGCAATGTCGCCACCCTGCTGAAGAACGCCTTGATCACCGGCCGCCGCGACGGTTGGTCGCCGCTCTGGTCGAGCCACGCCCGCTCGGCCCATCCGCCAACGCCAGGACTCTGGGCGGTGGAACCGCACCTGGGCTTTCGCGGGGTCGGCGCCAAGTTCGAGGAACTGCTGGTGGTCACCGATACCGACGCCTACTGGCTGGACGACGACCTGCCCCATGTCCGCCGCTGGCAAGCCCGCGGCCTGGGCAGCACCCAGCCGGTGGCCGCATGAACGCGCCGCTGCGACTGACCGCGCCGCTCGAGGCACAATTTCAGCGGGTTGCTGGCGACGGCCTGGAACTGGCGACCTACCGCTGGGGCAACCCCCAGGGTCCGACCCTGCTGCTGGTGCACGGCTACCCCGACAACCACGAGGTCTGGCTGCCGCTGATCCGCGAACTGGCTGCCGACTATCAGTTGATCGCCTACGACGTGCGCGGTTTCGGCGCGTCCGACAAACCCGGCAAGCGCCTGGACTATCACCTGGAAAAACTGGCCAATGACCTGGAAGCAGTGATCCTGGCCCTCAGCCCGGAACGCCCGGTGCACCTGGTGGCCCACGACTGGGGCTCGATCCAGGCCTGGGAGGCGGTGACCGAAACCCGCATCCAGCCGCTGCTGGCTTCCTACACCAGCATTTCCGGGCCCTGCCTGGACCATGTCGGCACCTGGATGCGCGACCGCCTGCAACAGAAGAGCCCGCGGGCCTGGGCCCAGGTCGGCGGCCAGTTGCTCAGTTCCTGGTATGTCGGCTTCTTCCATACACCGCTGCTGCCGGAGCTGCTCTGGCGCGCTGGCGCGGCCCGGCTGTGGCCGCAACTGCTGCGCCGCCTGGAAGGCATCGTCCAGCCCCACGCCTCCGCCAGCCTGGCCGCAGACGGCCGGCACGGGCTAAAACTGTACCGCGCCAATTTCATCCGCAGCCTGTTCAAGCCGCGCCCACGCCCGACCCAGGTGCCGGTGCAGCTGATAGTGCCGACCCTCGACCGCTTCGTCCGCCCGCAACTGTTCGACCAGCTGTCGCGCTGGGTGCCCCAACTGTGGCGCCGCGAAATCCGCGCCGGGCACTGGCAACTGCTGGCCGAACCCCGCCAGCTGGCCGGCTGGCTGCGGGAATTCATCGCCCACCAGGAAGGCGGCGAAGCGGGCGAGGCCTTGCAACGGGCCCGAATCCAGGCGGACGCCGGCTCCGCGGCCGGCAAGCTGGTGCTGGTCACCGGTGCCGGGGGCGGCATCGGTCGCGCCACTTTGCTCAGCTACGCCGAGCGCGGCGCCACTGTGCTGGCCGCCGACATCGACCTGGCCGCCGCCAAACGCAGCGCCGAACTGGCCCGCGCCCTGGGTGCCGAGGCCCATGCCTACCGGCTCGACGTCGGCGACAGCGCGGCCATGGAAACCTTCGCCGAGTGGGTCAAGGCGCGCTTCGGCAGCGTCGACATCCTGGTCAATAACGCCGGCATCGGCATGGCCGGTTCCATGCTCGACACCAGCGCGGCGGACTGGGAACGCCTGTTGCGGGTCAACCTGTGGAGCGTGATCGACGGCTGCCGGCTGTTCGCCCGGCAGATGGTGGACGCCGGCAAGGGCGGGCATATCGTCAATATCGCCTCGGCCGCGGCCTTCGTACCGTCGCGCAACTACCCGGCCTACGCCACCAGCAAGGCCGCGGTGCTGATGCTTAGCGAGTGCCTGCGGGCCGAGCTGGCCGGTCAAGGCATAGGGGTAACGGCCGTCTGCCCCGGCCTGGTCAACACCGGAATCATCCAGGCCACCCGCTTCAATGGCTTGAACGCCAGCGCGGAAGCCGCCCACAAAGCCAAGGCCCAGCGCCTCTACCGCCGCCGCAACCTCAGCCCGGAGACGGTCGCCGAACGCGTGGTGCGCGCCGTGCAACGCAACAGCGCGGTGATCGCCGTGGGCAGCGAGGCGCACCTGAGCGTCGCCCAGTGGCGCTTCGCCCCCTGGCTGTCGCGCCTGCTGGCCCGCCTGAACCTCGCCGGCTGATCGGTACATCGAAAAAATAAAATTATGAAGAAGAACAATCATGAGTAAACAACCCCAGCGCCTGCCCCAACGCAAAGTCCGCTTCGATTTCGCCGACACCCCGCTGCACTGGGTGCCGAACGAACCGGAGGCCTCGCACATCATGAACACCCTGCATATCCTGCTGCCGGCCGGCGAGTTCTGGTTCTGCCGGGTCTACAACCGCGCGCTGAAGCAGGTCACCGACCCGGAGCTGGCCGAAGACGTGCGCGGCTTCATTCGCCAGGAGGCGCAGCATGCCCGCGCCCACGACAGCGCGCTGACGCCCTACCTGCTGCGCCATGGCATCGACCCCAAGCCCTTCACTCGCCGTCTCGACTGGCTGTTCGAAAAGGCCTTGGGCGACTACCCCCTGGGTGAGAACGCCCTGAGCCGCTACCTGCAAAATGGCTGGGTGCGCCAGCGGGTCGGGCTGATCGCCGCTGTCGAGCATTTCACCTGCGTGCTCGGCGACTGGATCATCACCACCCGCAGCCTGGATGCCGCCGACCCGGTGATGATCGACCTGCTGCGCTGGCATGGCGCCGAAGAAGTGGAGCACCGCTGCGTGGCCCATGACCTGCACGTACACCTGGGCGGCAGCATGCTGATGCGCTGGCTCTTTATGCTGATCGCGGCCCCGATGCTGATCTTCCTGTTCAGCAGCGGCTCGCGGCTGATGATGCGCCAGGACCCGACCACCCGTTACCGGCCGGGTTTTCTCAGCCTCTGGTCGGCCCTGGGAAAACGCGATGTGCTGCCGGCCATGGGCGGCATCGGCCGCGCGGTGCTGCGCTACTTCCGGCCCGACTTCCACCCCCGCGACGAAGGCAATGTCGGGGTGGCAACGGACTACCTGCAGCACTCGCCGGCGGCCAAGCGGGCGGCGGCCGAATTGCTGCAAGGCGTGTAGGTGCCTCGACGAGGAGGTAGGCTGGCGTAGAGCCGCTTCATTGGCGAAACCCAGCGCTAACCATGCTGGGTTTCGCCGTACAGCAGGCCGTAGGTCGGGTTAGCGAAGCGTAACCCGACAACGATGCTGTCGGGTTAGCAAAACGTAACCCGACCTACAACTGCATCATCGCCCGCAAACTGCTGAGCATTGCCTTTGCCGTGTGGCGATCGGGGGAGCCCTTTGACCCCAGCAAGATCGGTAAAAAAGTTTGCGCAGGAACATAGGATCTACCAGGCACTCTCAAGCGAGCGGAGCGTACCCTACTCCCCGGCTTCGTCCAGCTGCGGCAGGCCGGCGGCGCGCTCCAGCAGGTCGGTCGCCAGGCTCTTGCTGGCGCGGGCGCCGAGCAGCTTGAGATTTTCTACCCGACCGATGATATTGCCGCGACCGTCGGTAAGCTTGTTGCGGGCGGCGGCATAGGCCTTGTCCAGCTGCTGCAGGCGGCTGCCCACCTCGTCCAGGTCCTGGATAAAGGCGACGAACTTGTCGTACAGCGCCCCGGCGCGCTCGGCGATTTCCCGGGCGTTCTGGTTCTGCCGCTCCTGCCGCCACAGGCTGTCGATCACCCGCAGGGTGGCGAGCAGGGTGGTCGGGCTGACGATCACTATGTGCTGGGCGAAGGCGTCCTGGAACAACTCGGGATCGGCCTGCAGGGCCGCGGCGAAGGCCGCTTCTATGGGCACGAACAGCAGGACGAAATCCAGGCTGTGCAACCCTTCCAGGCGCTGGTAGTCCTTCAGCGACAGCCCCTTCAGGTGGCTGCGCAGGGACAGCACATGCTGCTTCAGCGCTACCTGACGAATAACCTCGTCGTCCCCGGCCACATATTGCTGGTAGGCGGTCAGGCTGACCTTGGCATCCACCACTATCTGCCGCGAGCCCGGCAGCTGGATCAACACGTCCGGCTGGAAACGCTCGCCCTCGGCGCTCTTGAGGCTGACCTGGGTATGGTATTCGCGGCCCTTCTCCAGACCGGCATTTTCCAGCACCCGTTCCAGCACCAGTTCCCCCCAGTTGCCCTGGATCTTCTGGCCTTTCAGGGCCCGGGTCAGGTTGGTCGCCTCGTCGCTCAGGCGCTGGTTCAACAGTTGCAGGCGTTCCAGTTCCTTGCTCAGGGAAAAGCGCTCGCGGGCTTCCTGCTGGTAGCTGTCTTCCACCCGCTTCTCGAAGGACTGGATGCGCTCCTTGAGCGGATCGAGCAATTGGCCGAGGCGCTGCTGGCTGGTCTCGGCGAAACGCTGCTCGCGCTCGTCGAAGATCTTTCCGGCCAGTTCGGCGAACTGTGCCCGCAACTCGTCCCGCGCGCCCTGCAGATCGCTCAAGCGTTGCTGGTGACTGTCCTGCTGCTCACGCAATTCGGCGGCCAGTGCCGCGCGCTCGGCATCCAGGCGCCGGAGTTCGGCGTCCTTGCCCTGCCGCTCGAGCGTCCAGGTCTGGGCGGCCTCCCGGGCGCTGCCGCGCTCGAGTTGCAATAACTCGGCCTCGCGCCGCAACACCGCCAGCTCGGCACGTTGGGCGGCATGGCGGGTGGCGAGGTCCGCGGCTTCGTCGCGATAGGCATCCAGCTGGACACTCAAGCCATCCTGGGCCAGCAGGGCGGTGCTCAGCCGCTCCTCCAGCAAGGCACATTCGGAGCGCTTGCGCGTCAAGCGGCTGTGCAGTTGCCAGGCCAGGGCCAGTAACGGAATGGCGGCGACGGACAACCCCAGCAGCAGGTTGGGCAGATCGATAGGCATGAATGACTCCCCGCGAGAATGCCGGGCAGTATACCCAGCCCCGGGGTTCAGTCAGGAATAGACGGGGAGGTTGTCGAGCAGCCGCCTGGCCTCGTGGGAGCCCTGGGCCACGGCCAGTTCCAGCCAGTAGCGGGCCTGCTGCGGGTCGTTGATCCGCGGCTGGCTGCACAGCCGGCCGAGCTCCAGCTGGGCGCGACGATTGCCGGAACGGGCCGCCTGGCGCAACAGCTCGAGGCCGATGCGCCGGTCCCGCGTATTGCCACAGTCGCGGCAGAGCAATTGACCCAAGCGACTCTGTGCCACCACCACCCCTTTACGGGCCGGCTGCTTGAGCATGCGCCCGGCGAATTGCTTCACCCGGGCCGTATGCCCCAGGCGCGGGCTGTCCAGCAACCAGAGAGCAAGTCGCAACGACCAGCGCTGGCGCACAGGGAGCAGGGGCACAGAGGCGGAGAGCAAGGCAGAAGGCTTCATAGGTACTGGAGGTCGCCGTGAGGCGCGCCACTCTACTCCTTTTTCCGCCCCGGTAAAGCCTTGCAAAAGGCGCTCGACCGCGGGCCAGAGCGGGCGCCGCGGACAATCCACAAAAGCTGTGGATAACTCAGTGGACAACTTGGGAACAAGGGCCGCCATCGCCTGTGCCCCGGGGCTTGAAGTTAAACTGGCGTTTTTTTCACCAGCAAAAAAAGTCCATGTTTTTCATTGACTTAAAAAATCACTACGAAGTTTCAAGGACTTACCGGAGATAGTGAGAGAAGCTTGACAAGAGTCAGTGCCATTGTGCACAAGTCAAAACCGAGGCCCGTCGAAATGCGCCTTTTCAGGGCAATCGAGCGGGGATTTCTAGCGCCTGCTCGCGCCCGCCGAGCCGCTACCTCGGGCCTTCGAGGATAGCGCGGCACTCAGGCCGGTTGCGGCAGGCGACCCTCGACCAGGTAGTCGTCCCAGCGGAACATATGGGGCCGGTCCGCGCCCTGGGCCTGCTTGAAGGCCACATAGGTCGCGGTGGTTTCACAGAGCCAGGGGGTCAGATGGCGCGGACGCTTTTCGGCAAAGGCCCGGGGGGTGAAGAGCGCAACATTCAGCCCGGCATGGCGGGCGCTGGGGTACTCGAACGCCTCGACCCCGGCGTCGCGCATCGC
>DATDTH010000500.1:0-2901 GCA_035290985.1 Pseudomonas sp.
GGCCTGGCAGGCCGAACTGGCCGAGCGCCTGGGCCTGACGGCGCTGCTGCAGCGCTACCCGGAACAACTGTCCGGCGGCCAGCAGCAACGGGTCGCCCTGGGCCTGGCCCTGGCCGCCCGACCGGCCCTGGTGCTGGCCGACGAACCCACCGGCATCCTGGACGAAGCCACCAGCGACCAGGTACTGGACCTCCTGCTGCAACTGCTCGCCGAGAACGCCACCACCCTGCTGATGGTGACCCACAGCCAGCGCGTGGCGGCGCGCCTGCAACGCCAGGTGACCCTGCGCAAGGGCCATATCCTCGCCCCGGGCAGCGCCTGAGATGCAGGTCTTCTACTGGACCCTGAACGGCCTGTTCAGCCACTGGCGCCGTCATCCGGTGCAGTTCTTCAGCCTGCTCACCGGCCTGTGGCTGGCCACCAGCCTGTGGACCGGCGTGCAGGCGCTCAATAGCCAGGCCCGTGACAGCTACAGCCGCGCCAGCCAGTCGATCGCCGGCGACGGCCTGCAGCGCATCGGCGCCCGCGCCGGTGGCCGCTTCCCCCAGCAGTATTTCCTCGAGCTGCGCCTGGCCGGCTGGCCGGTGTCGCCGCTGCTGCAGGGCCCGCTGCGCCTGCGCGGGCATGGGGGGCAACGCCTGCAACTGATCGGCATCGAGCCCCTGACCCTGCCCCTGGGCACCCACCTGGCCGGTCAGACGTCGGCCGAGCTGGACCTGGCCGCCTTTATCGGCCACCCCGGGCGCACCTGGATAGCCGCGGACACCCTGCAGAGCCTCGGCCTGGCCGAGGGCCAACAGCCCCTGAGCGAGACCGGCCTGGCCCTGCCGCCCCTGGAACTGCACCCGCAACTGGCCCCCGGGGTGCTGCTAGTGGACATAGGCGCGGCCCAACGGATACTGGAGGCGCCGCGGCAACTGTCGCAGCTGCTGCTCGACGGCACCTTCGTCAGTGACCTGCCGCCGCCACTGGACGGCCTGCTGCGGATCAATCGCAGCGAGGATGAAGCCGACCTGGCCCGCCTCACCGAGAGCTTTCACCTCAACCTCACCGCCCTGGGTCTGCTGGCGTTCGTCGTCGGCCTGTTTATCGTCAATGCCGCCATCGGCCTGGCCCTGGAACAGCGCCGTGGCCTGTTGCGCACCCTGCGCGCCTGTGGCGTCGGTGCCCGCACCCTGCTCGCCGCCCTGGCCCTGGAACTCAGCGCCCTGGCGCTGCTCGGCGGTGCGTTGGGCGTGGTCAGTGGCTATGGCCTGGCCAGCGTGCTGCTGCCGGATGTCGCGGCCAGCCTGCGCGGCCTGTACGGCGCGGAAGTGGCCGGGCAGCTCAACCTCAGCCCCATCTGGTGGCTGAGCGGCCTGGGCATCAGCCTGCTCGGCGCCCTGCTGGCCGGTGCCAGCAGCCTGCTGCGGGCCGCGCGCCTGCCGCTGCTTGCCCTGGCCCAGCCGGAAGCCTGGCACCAGGCCCAGGTGCTCTGGCTGCGCCGCCAGGCCCGACTGGCCGCGGCCCTGTTGCTGCTGGCCCTGCTCGCCGGACTGTTCGGCGACAGCCTGCTGGCCGGTTTTGTCCTGCTCGCCGGCCTGTTGCTGGCCGCCGCCCTGCTGTTGCCGGTCTGCGTCAGCGGCCTGCTGGAGCGCCTGCTGCCCTATTGCCGTTCGCCCCTGTCCCAATGGTTCGTCGCCGACAGCCGGCAGCAGTTGCCGCGCCTGGCCCTGGCCTTGATGGCCCTGCTGCTGGCGCTGGCGGCGAACATAGGCGTGGGCAGCATGACCGAGGGCTTTCGCCTGACCTTCAACGGCTGGCTCGACCAGCGCCTGGCGGCGGAGCTTTACCTCAAGACCGAGGACCCGCAACAAGCCCGCGCCCTCGACACCTGGCTGAGCGAGCAACCGAGCGTGGACGCCGTACTGCCGAGCTGGCGGGTCGAAGTGCCCCTGCGGGGCAGGCCCGCCCTGCTCACCGGGGTACGCGATCACCCGACCTATCGCCAGCATTGGCCGCTGCTGGAGCAGGCCCCCGCGGCCTGGGAGCGCCTGTTCCGTGGCGAGGGCGTGATGCTCAGCGAACAGTTGGCGCGCCAGCTGGAGCTGGCCCTGGGCGACCGCCTGAGCCTGGACACGCCCGCGGGCGACTGGTCCCTCGAGGTGCTGGCCCTGTACGCCGACTACGGCAACCCCAAGGGTCAGTTGCTGGTCGAGGCCGAAGCCCTGCAACGGCATTGGCCGAACCTGAGTCCGGGCAGCTTCAGCCTGCGCCTGGCTCCGGACGCGGTGCCGGCGCTCAAGCAGGAGCTGCAGCGGCGCTTCGCCCTGGGCGACAACCAGATGATCGACCAGGGCGCGCTCAAGGCCTGGTCGACCCAGGTGTTCGAACGCACCTTCGTCGCCACCGCCGCACTCAACGCCCTGACCCTGGGCGTGGCCGGCGTGGCCCTGTTTATCAGCCTGCTGACCCTGAGCCAAAGCCGCCTGGGCCAGCTGGCGCCGCTCTGGGCCCTGGGGGTGGGCCGGCGCCAGTTGATCGCCCTGAGCCTGGGGCAGATGCTGCTGTTGGCATCAATCACCCTGGTGTTGGCCATCCCCCTGGGCTTGCTGCTGGCCTGGTGCCTGGTGGCGGTGATCAATGTGCAGGCCTTCGGCTGGCGCCTGCCGCTGCATGTATTTCCCTGGCAGCTGCTGCAGGCGGCGGGCCTGGCCCTGTTCGCCACCCTGCTGGCGGCGGCCTGGCCACTGTGGAAGCTGTGCCGCACGGGCCCTGCCGAACTGCTGAGGACCTTCGCCCATGAGGCTTGATCGGCTCGTTAAGCGTGCAAAACTTGATAGCCTCGCTCTGCTACTCCTGCTGTTCGGTACCCTGGGTGGCTGCGAGGAGACACCCGCCCCACCCCTGGGCTTTGCCGGG
>DATDTH010000501.1:0-5459 GCA_035290985.1 Pseudomonas sp.
GGTGGTGCTGCCCGCGGTGGTCGCGCATCGCCTGCGGGAACAGGCCGACTTCGGCGGCCATGGCAGCGGCGCGCTGGTGCAATGGCTGCTGCGCGAGGTCTCGGCGCTGTGACGACCCTGGCCTGGGCCCAAGGCCATCCGTCGTGCTGAAGGGTGCCGTTCAAGGGCGCTGGAACCGCTGGCTGACGCGGCGGCTGCCCGCCGCCGCCCGGGTGCAGCTGACCCAGCGGCGGATCTTTATCATCCCCACCCGGGTCGGCCTGGCGTTCGCCGTGGCGCTGGTGCTGCTGCTGCTGGCGGCGATCAATTACCAGAACAGCCTGGCCTATGGCCTGACCTTTCTGCTGGCCTCGGTCTTCGTCGTCGCCATCCTGCACACCTACCGCAACCTGGCCGGACTGATCCTCAAGGCCGGCGGCGGCGGGGCGGTGTTCGTCGGCCAGCAGGCCTGTTTCCGCCTGGGCCTGGAAAGCGCCGGACGGCCGCACCAGGCCATCGCCCTGGGCTGGCCGCCGGCCGCCTTGCAGGCCGTCGATGTGCCGGCCCAGGGCCTGAGCGAATGCCAGCTGAGCCTGCCGGCCACCCGGCGCGGCTGGCTGCGACCGGGACGGCTGCGGGTGGAGAGTCGCTTTCCCCTGGGCCTGCTGGTGGCCTGGAGCTGGGTCGATCTGGAGCAGGGCCTGCTGGTTTACCCGCGGCCCCTGGCGGGCGAGTTGCCCCTGGCCCTGGGCCGCGGCGATGACCAGGAACCGGGCTTCCAGGCCCTGGGGCCGGGGGCCGACGATTTCCAGGGACTGAAAAGCTACCAGCCCGGCGACTCCAAGCGGCGGCTGCACTGGAAGGCCTATTCCCGGGGCCAGGGCTTGCTGGTCAAGGACTTTGCCGCCCTGGCCGGACGTGATCCCTGCCTGGATTTCTCGGCGCTGGACGGCCACCCGGAGGCGCGCCTGTCGCTGCTCTGCCACTGGGTACTGCAATTGTCGGAGCGCCGTCAGGCTTTCGCCCTGCAGTTGCCCGGCACTCATCTGGCGGCAGACAGTGGTGAGCGCCACCGCGAGGCCTGCCTGAGGGCGCTGGCCCTGTTCGGAAGCGCGGCATGAGCGTCGCGCAGCCGATTCCGCGCATCGCCCTGACCTGGCTGCTGGTGGCCCAGGGGCTGGTGATGCTGCCGCACCTGGGCCATCTGCCGCTCTGGGTGCTGCCGTTCTGGCTGGGCTGCGCGGCCTGGCGCATCCAGATCTTTCGCATGCGCGTCGGCTACCCGACCGCCTGGGTCAAGGGCGCACTGATGCTGGTCGCGGCGACGGGGGTGTTCATCTCCCGGGGCAGCCTGGTTGGCCTGGACGCGGGGACCGTGCTGCTGATCTCGGCCTTCGTGCTCAAACTTGTGGAGATGCGCACGCGCCGCGATGCCTTGGTGCTGATCCTGCTCGGCTTCTTCGTGGTGGTCACCGCCTACCTGTTCGACGACGGCATGCTGTTCGCGCTCTATAGCCTGTTACCCGTGACTGTCCTGCTGGCGGCCCTGATCGGCCTGCAGCAGAGCGCCTTCGCCGCCCGACCCTGGCCGACCCTGCGCCTGGCCGGCGGCCTGCTGCTGCAGGCGCTGCCGCTGATGCTGCTGCTGTTCCTGTTCTTTCCGCGGCTGGGGCCGCTGTGGTCGCTGCCCTTGCCCGATGACCGGGGCACGACCGGCTTGTCCGACAGCATGGCACCGGGGGATATCGCCGAGCTGAGCCAATCGGCCGAACTGGCCTTTCGCGCCCGGTTCGAGGGTCCGATTCCACCGCGCAGCATGCTGTACTGGCGGGCACTGACCCTCGAGCAGTTCGATGGCCGGCGTTGGTCGCAGTCGGCGGCGGCGCAGTTCGCGGCGTCACCGGCCTGGGAAAAACGCGGCGAACCGCTCGACTACAGCATCGTCATGGCGCCCAGTGGACAGCCCTGGCTATTCGGCCTGGATGTGGCGCAGAGCGAGCTGGAGCAGACCCGCCAGATGAGCGATTTTCGCCTGCAGCGCGGGCGCCCGGTCGAACATTCGCTGCTCTACCGGGTGCGCTCCTGGCCACAAGCCCTGCGTGAAGCCGAGGCGTCGCCGGCCTTGCTGCAGCGCACCCTGCAGCTGCCGGCCCAGGGCGATCCGCGCAGCCGTGCCTGGGCGGCTGAACTGCAGCGCCAACACCCGGGGCCCGATGAACTGGTCGCCGCGCTGTTGCGGCATTTCAATCGCGAGCCCTTCGTTTACACCCTGAAACCACCGTCGCAGGGGCGCGATGGCATCGATGCCTTCCTGTTCGACACCCGGCGCGGTTTCTGCGCCCACTATGCCGGGGCCATGACTTTCGTCCTGCGCGCCGCCGGTATTCCCTCACGGGTGGTGCTGGGCTACCAGGGCGGCGAGCTGAACGCCGAGGGTAACGCTGTCCAGGTGCGCCAGTTCGATGCCCATGCCTGGGTCGAGTACTGGCGCCCGGGCCAGGGCTGGAGCAGCGTCGATCCGACCTTCCAGGTCGCGCCCGAGCGTATCGAGCAGGGGCTGGAACAGGCATTGGCCCTGGCCGGTGAGTCGAGCTTTCTGCAGGACTCGCCGCTCTCGCCGCTGCGCTATCGCCACCTGGGCTGGTTGAACGCCCTGCGCCTGAGCTGGGACGACCTGAACGACGGGTGGCAGCGCTGGGTACTGGGTTACCAGGCAGAGCAGCAACTGGGCCTGCTGCAGCGCTGGTTCGGCGCGCTGGACGGACGGGTGCTGGCGACTGTGCTGGTCGGTAGTGGCGGCTTGGTGCTGGGCCTGTTGGCCCTGTTCCTGTTCAAGCCCTGGCAAGCCGAGCGTGATCCGCAGCGGCGGCTGTTTCGCGGTTTCGAAGCCGCCTTGGCGCGCCAGGGCCTGCGCCGTGAGGCCGGGGAGGGCGCGCGGGCCTTCGCCGCGCGGGCGGCGACGGCGCTGCCGGCCCAGGCGGTGCCGATTCAGGCCTTCGCCCGCGCATTCGAGGCCCAGCGTTATGCCGGGCGGCCCGAAGCCTCCCACGAACTGCGGCTGTTGCTGAAGCGTCTGCGCCGCGTATTACCTTGGCGCTGGACCCGGGGGTAGGCGAGTGGATGGGTTGATGCGATGCCATTTACGCCGCGCATTTGGCCGCTCTGGCGCTTTTCTTCACTACCGCCCGAGTGGCGGCATCCCCTACCATGACGGATCGACCAGGTTTGCGAGGTAGGCATGACGTTTTCCGAATTATTGCAGGCAGTGCGCAGCACGCCCCAGTCCGTGGTGGTGCCCGCCGTCTGGGGCCAGGGTCGGGCCGGCTTTGGCGGTTTGGCGGCGGCCCTGGTCTATGAGGCCATGCGCGCCCAGGTGCCGGACGGCCGTCCGGTACGTTCCCTGGCGGTTACCTTCGTCGGCCCGTTGGCGGTGGATACCCCGGTGAGTTTCGAGGCCGAGGTGCTGCGCGAAGGCAAGGCGGTCAGCCAGGTGCTGGGGCGGGCGGTGCAGAATGGCCAGGTGGTGACATTGGTCCAGGGCAGCTTCGGCGCCTCCCGCGAGTCGGCGATCGAGGTGGTGGCCGCAGCGGCCCCGCCGATCAAACCGGCCGAGCAGTGTCAGGAACTGCCCTATATCAAGAATGTGACCCCCGAGTTCACCCGTTTCCTGGCCATGCGCTGGGCCCTGGGCGGCATGCCCTTTACCAACAACCAGGCGCGGGAGATGGGTGGCTGGGTGCGGTTGCGCGGCATCGAGCAGGATGCCGCGCAGCCGGTCGACGAGGCGCACCTGCTGGCCCTGGTCGATGCCTGGCCGCCAGCGGTGCTGGCCCACTTGCGCGCCCCGGCGCCGGGCAGTTCGCTGACCTGGACCATCGAATTCATGCAGCCCACGCCAGACCTGAGCACCCTGGACTGGTGCCAGTACCATGCGGTGATCGAGCACGCCCGCGACGGCTATGGCCATATCGCCTCGGCCCTCTGGGCCCCCGATGGGCAATTGTTGGCGCTAAGCCGGCAGACCGTGACGGTGTTCGGCTAGGTTTTTTTCCGGACAATGCTGGCTGCCCGCACTTACCGTGCAAGGCCCATTTCGCTGCGATGAGACCGTAGGTCGGGTTAGCGCAGCGTAACCCGACGAAAGGCGCAGGCCTGCAGGACCGTAGGTCGGGTGGGGCCGTCTAAATGAAACCCGCGAGTTTTAGAGTTTAAGCTGGCGGATGGCCTTGTTCAGTTCGCCGGCCAGGGCCGCCAGTTCGTTGCTGGTGCTGGCCGAGTCGCTGGTTTGTTGCACGGTCTGTTCGGTGACGTCGCGGATGCTGACCACTGCGCGGTTCATTTCCTCGGCCACCAGGCTCTGCTGCTCGGCGGCGACGGCGATCTGGGTATTGCTCTCGCGCATCTGGGCCACCGAACCGGTGATGGCCGCCAGGGCTTCGCCGGCATCGTTGGCTTGCTGCACGCAGTCATCGGCTTTGTGCGAGCTTTCCTGCATGAATTCGACGGCATCCCGGGTGCCGCTCTGCAGCACCGCGATCATTTGGGTGATTTCGTCCGTGGAGTCCTGCACCCGTTTGGCCAGGTTGCGCACCTCATCGGCCACCACGGCAAAGCCACGGCCCATTTCCCCGGCCCGGGCGGCTTCGATGGCGGCGTTGAGGGCGAGCAGGTTGGTCTGTTCGGCGATGCCGTGGATCTCGCTGACCACACCGCTGATCTTCTGGCTGTCGGCCGCCAATTTCTGGATCATCTGCGCCGTCTGCTGCACGCCGCTGGACAGCCCGGCGATCGACTGACCGACCCGGTTGACCGCCTGCTGGCCGGTGCCGGCCAGTTGTTCGGCGTTCTTCGACTGGTCGCGGGTGTCGGCGGTGTGCTGGGCGATGTGGTGCACGGTGGCCGACATTTCGTTGATCGCGGTGGCCGCCTGCTCGGTTTCGCTCTGCTGGCCGAGCATGCCTTGACGCACCTCGCGCATGCTGGCCGCCATGCGCTCGGCGCCTTCATCCAACTGGGCCGCCGTTTTCGCGACTATGCCGACCACCCGCTGGTAGCCGGCCTGCATGGCATTGAACGCGGTGGCCATCTGGCCCACTTCGTCACGGCAATCCAGGGGGACTCGGGCGGCCAGGTCACCGCTTTTTTCCACTTGCAGCATCACATCCTTGAGGGTGTTCAGATGGGTCAGCAGGAAACGGATCAGCAACTGCGAGGCGCCCAGCAGGGCCAGCATCAGCAGAGTGACTGCCCAGGCATAGCTGGGCGCGCGGTCGCTGAACACCTGCAGCAGGCTCGGCGCATGGGCCAGCACGGCCAGGCGCTGACCCTGACCCAGGTCGATGACCTCGGCGCCGATCAGGGCATCGGGACTGGACAGGGTGTCGTGCTCCAGGGTAACCCAGCCGCGGGCGCGGCTCAGGGCCGCGCCCTGGTTATCAGCCAGGCGCGGCGTTTCGCCCTCGGCAAAGCGCAGCAGTTGC
>DATDTH010000502.1:0-3152 GCA_035290985.1 Pseudomonas sp.
CCCCGCCCTTGCGGCCCGGGCTATTTGCGGGGCTGGCCAGCCAAGCGCACGCACAGGTAGATGGCGTACAACCCGGCCAGGCCGACCAGGCCATACACCGCGCGGGAGACCGGGGTCATGACGCCGAACAGGCTGGCCACCAGGTCCAGGCCCGCCAGGCCGATCAGGCCCCAGTTGAGGGCCCCGACTATCAGCAGCAACAGGGCGATCCAGTCGGTGACATTCAGGGTTTGCGTGCCGCCCGCGCGGCGGTCCGCCAGGTGGCGCCGGTTGGTGGCATGGGTGTCTAGCGTTGCCATAACGAGTTCCTCGTGAAAATGAACCGTGGTTGAGTCCGAAACTGCGCAACGATCACCAAACGCGACTCGGCGACAGGCGCGCTTGCCGCACCTAAAGCCGGAGTCTGGCCTCGTGCTGGTTGGATGACCGCGGTTCTAGAGGGTTCCACCGC
Organism: Pseudomonas sp.; assembly: GCA_035290985.1. Classification (GTDB taxonomy): domain Bacteria; phylum Pseudomonadota; class Gammaproteobacteria; order Pseudomonadales; family Pseudomonadaceae; genus Aquipseudomonas. The sequence continues at coordinate 452 of DATDTH010000502.1, forward strand.
CCTGCCCGGCCACCCTGGCCCGTCGCCGCTGGCGCAGGCCGAGCAACCCCAGGCCGGCGATCAGCAGCATGGCCCAGGCACTCGGCTCGGGGGTGCTGGGCACCAGGGTGCCGATGGCCAGCGGGCTGACGCCCTGGGGCAAGGGCACGGCCTGATCGACCTTAACGCTCGCCTGGGGCTGGGGATTGCGTACCTGCTCGTCGACGGCGACGAAGGCGGTGTAGGGCGTCAGCAGGTGATACTTCAGGCCCAGGTCGAGAATCGCCTGGCTGTAGCTGAAGTCGCCCTCCAGGGTTTCCTGGTCCGTCAGGCTGGCCACCCGATGCCGGGCCCAGAGATAGGCCAGGGCCTGGTTCTGCGCCCGGGCCTGGTCGGCCCGGACCGGCACTTCGGCGCGGTACGGGCCGGCGGCCCCATGACCTTCGAGCAACAGCCGGCCCTTGGCCTCGCCGCGCCACTTGCCGAACAGGATCACCGGCCGCTGGGCGAACAGGTCCGGCAGGGCCAGGGGCTCCACGTCATAGACATCCAGCCCCTCGAAACGCGCGGCTATATGGGTCAGCACCGGCGCGTCGATCATCTTGCGAAAGCGTTCCGCCTCCGCGGCGGCCGAGGCCTCGTCGAGCACCACGAAGGGCTCGCCCTGGCCCGCGCGGGCCAGACCCTCGATCAACTGGCGGTTGACCGAACTGCCTATGCCGAAGGCGAACAGGTTGGCCTTGTCCAGGTTCTTGCGCACCAGGGCGAAGGCATCGCGCTCCACCGTGACGAAACCGTCGGTGATGACAATAAAGCTGCGCGCCCGCTCCGGCTCACCGGGGATGGCCAGGGCCTGGCGCAGGGCCGGCAACAGCTCGGTCCCGCCGGCACCCATCCGGGTGTCCAACATGTCCAGGGCCTGGCGGATATTCGCCGGCGTGGCCGCCTGGGATTCGGCGGCGAGCATGCTACTGCTACCGGAAAACAGCAGCACATTGAAACTGTCGCTGGGCCGCAAGCGACCGATCAGTTGCTTGAGCAACACCTTGGCGGTGTCCAGGGGAAAGCCGTGCATGGAGCCGGAGATGTCCACCACGAAGATGTACTCCCGCGGCACGATCAGTTGGCTCGGCACCGCCTTGGGCGGGGCCACCAGGGCCAGGAAGAAATTCTCCTCGGCACCGCGCGACAGCAGCAGGCCGCTTTCGATGCGCTCGCCGGAAAGCCGGTATTCGAGTATGAAATCGCGGTCATTGGCTGGCTGGTCGCTCGCCCCCAGGCTCACCCGGGTCTCGCTGCCGGCGCCCTTCTCGATCGCCAGGGCATGGCTGGGCGAGCTCAGGTCGCGCAGCGGCGTGGGCGTGGCCAATTGCACCTGCAGGTCGAAACCCGGCCCCGTCGCCGCCCCCGGCGTGGCGAAGGGCATGGCGATCCACTGCTCTCCGGTGCCGCTGCCGGTGGCCGGCGCGCCGTTGTAGCGCGGCCCGACTACCGTGGGAAAGACGAAGCGGTAGACCCCGTCTGTGGGCACCAGCAGCTCGCTGTAATGCAGCTCCACCGCCACCTCGTCGCCGGGCAGGATATTGGCCACACTCATCTGAAAGACGTTTTCCCGCTGCTGCTCCAGCAGGGCCGTGGTCTTGCCGGCACTCTTGGCCGCCTCGTATTCCTGCTTGGCCTGCTGTTTTTCGCGGATATTGGCGCTGAGCAGGCGGTCGCCGATGCGCACCTGCATGGCGTAGACCGCCGCCCGGGTCGAGGCGGGAAACACATAGCGCGCCTCCAGCGGCCGGGTGCCCTCGTTACGGTAATGCTGGGTGACTGTGACGTCCGCTATCACCCCGAGCACCCGCGCCCGCACCTGGGTGGCCTTGAGCGGCAGCCGGTCGGTGCCGGGATCGCTGCTGTCGACCGCGAAATACGGGCTTTCGGTCTTGTCCGCGGCGACTTCGCCGAGGCCTTGCGCCAGGGCGCAGGCCGGCCCCACAAGCCCGACCACCAGCAGCGCGGCCAGGCCGATGCGCAGCGTCGCGACGCCACGCTTGAGCAGATGCAACATGATGGATTCCCCTGAAGATCAATGGCACAGGGCCTTATCATTCAGGGGAACGGTGAGCGCCGTTTGCAGCGCAGATGGGGATTGTGTGGAGTCTGTGTGAAGGCCACTAGAGCATTTCACCTTAACCTTGCGCGCCTTTCGGTTCGGCGAACAATCCCATGCAACAGAACCGAAATCGCGCAAAACTCGCGGGTTCCACCCGCCCAAGCTCGCGCATGACTTGCGAGCTTCTCCAAAGCGCTTTTTCGTAGGGCGGGTTAGCCGCAGACAGCCGGACTGGCAAGCCACACCGCACCTTTCCTGCGGCGTAACCCGCCAAAACGGAGGCACACATGCTTTTGGTGAAAATGCCCTAACTCGCCCCGTCCCGCACCTGGGTCTGCAGCTCACGCTGCAGCGCCGGATCGAGCTTGAGCTGACGGGCCAGCTCTTCCAGGTAGGCGCGTTCCATAAAGTGTTCCTCGTCCACCATCAGCAGACTGGCCAGGTACATTTCCGCCGCCATTTCCGGCGTGGTCGCCGCCCGCGCCACCTCGGCCGGGTCGAGCGGCTTGTTCAGCTCCTGCTCCAGCCAGTGCTGCAGTTCGGCATCGGTGGTCAGCTTGGCCAGTTCGACCTCGATCAGCTGGCGCTCGCGCGCATCCACATGACCATCGGCCTTGG
>DATDTH010000503.1:0-3181 GCA_035290985.1 Pseudomonas sp.
GTTGCGGCGGGGCCGGCGGCGCCAGGCTGATCAGCCGGGTGCTCAGGGTTCGCACCTGGGGCGCTTCAGGCGGCTCGCTCGGCCAGTGGACCAGCAACAGGCCCAGCACCAGGGCATGCAGGCCCAGCGCCACGCCAGCCGCGCCGGCATTGCGCAGCCAGGCGGGGCTGGGCAGCGACGGCAGGGTCAACCTGGACGCGGGCATGGCTGCGGCAGTCATTGCGGCGCCTCGGTGATCAGACCGAGATTGCTCACCCCGCCCTGCTGCAGCGCGGCCATGCCGGCGACCACTGTGGCGTAGTCGGCGCCGCCATCGGCGCGGATATACACCTGGGTATCGCCGCGCGCGGCTATTACCGCACCGACCTTGGCGCTCATCTCCTCCAGGCTCACCGCGCTGTCGGTCTGGCCTTCGGTGTCCAGCTCGCTGCCGAGGTTCCAGTGGTAGCTGCCGTCGGCCTGCACCGACAGCGTCAGCACCTGCTGCTGGCTGTCGTTCGCCAAGGCCTGGGCGGCGACCTTGGGCAGTTCGACCTTCACCCCCTGGGTGAGCATGGGCGCCGTGACCATAAAGATCACCAGCAGCACCAGCATCACGTCGATATAGGGCACCACGTTCATTTCGGCCTTGGGGCCGTGCTTGTTCTGCGGCTTGCGCATGCTGCTCTCCTCATGCCGCCTGGGCGATCGGGCTCGCCTGCAGCTTGCGGTGCAGGCGAGCCTGCAACTCGTTGCCGAAGGCATAGAGTCGCGTACTCAGGCTGGCGACCCGGGCGGCGAAACGGTTATAGGCGATCACCGCGGGAATCGCGGCGAACAGGCCGATGGCGGTGGCGATCAGCGCCTCGGCGATGCCGGGAGCCACGGTGGAAAGGGTCGCCTGCTGCACCTGGGACAGGCCGATAAAGGAATTCATGATTCCCCACACGGTGCCGAACAGGCCGATATAGGGGCTGACCGAGCCGACCGTGGCGAGGAACGGCAGGCCCTTTTCCAGGTGTTCCTCCTGCTCGGAAATCGCCACCAGCAGGCTGCGCTCGACGCCGTCGATCACCGCCTCGCCGCTGATCCCGGGCTCGCGCTTGAGGTGGGCGAACTCCTGGTAGCCGGCACGGAAAATCCGCTCCAGGGCGGCGTCGCTGTCGGGCTGCTCGCTGCCCTCGCGGTAGAGCTGGCCGAGGTCGGCGCCCTGGCGGAAGCGCAGCTGGAACTGTTTCAGCAGGCGCTCGCTGCGGCCCAGCAGCAGGCTGCGCTGGACGATCAGGTACCAGCTGGCGAGCGAGGCGCCGAGCAGGATCAGCATGACCAGTTTGACCAGCAGGCTGGCGTCGCCGACCAGGCTCCAGATCGTCATGGGTTCGAGTGTGCTGTGCATGATGTGACTCCTTTTTTCTTCACTGGCCGGATGGTTGGCCGGTGGTTTCTCCCCTCTCCCCGCCCCTCTCCCGCAAGCGGGAGAGGGGGAACGGCGGTGTGGAGTTGGGGTTATTCGATTACGTTGTAGTTACCGGCTGATGACAGCCGCGCTATTTCAGGTCGAGGGCGCGGGCGACCTCGTTCCAGGGCACGAACTTGAAGTTCTGGGTCTGCTCGGGCATGCGCTTGCGGCCGTCCTGCACCACCAGCAGCCCCGCGCTCCAGGGCCCGCCGAGGTTGGCCGAGCTGACATCCAGGCCATCGGTCTCGGAGGCGCCGTCTATGCCCAGCGCCCCGTTCAGGCCGATGCGCAAGGCGCCGCGGATGGCATAGGGCGGCTCGGCATCGAGCACCACATAGCTGTCGTTGCCCTGGCTGGAGATCACCAGGTAGGCCTGACCGGCGCCCTGGTAGAGGCCGAGGCCCTCGACGTCGGCCTTGAGCACCTCGCCCACCGCCAGCACGCTGACCCGCTCGGCCGAGGCCTCGGCGCGGGCATCCAGGGCCCAGACCCCGGCATCCTCCTCGCCGAGAAACAGGCGCTGGCGCTGGTCGTCGGCGACGCAGCCTTCCGGCTGGCTGTCCACCTCGAAACGCCGCACCAGCTTGCCCTTCAACTCGCCGCCGGCCTCGCTCAGGCGGTACTGCAGGAAGCGACCGTCCTTGTCATTGGCGAAGGCATACAGTTCGCCGGGGGCCGGCTGGAACAGGCAGATACCGTAGATTTCCTTGAGTGGCGTGCGGATCTCCCCGGCCTCGCGCACCAGGCCGCTGACCCGGTCGATGGCGAACAGGCTGAGGCTGTTGTGGTCACGGTTGCTGGCCACGGCCAGGTCTACCCGTTCGCCACCCAGCGGCACATCCACCCGCAGGTCGACGTTGTTCAGGCGCCCCACCGGCAGCTCCTGCAGCAAGTTGCCGTCGAGGTCGTAGACCAGCAGGCCCTGCTTCTTGTTGGTCCCGAGTACCCGCGACAGCGCCGGCACTTGGGGGTGGACCCAGATCGCCGGGTCGTCGGCGGCATCGCCCTGGCGGCCCACCGGTTCGCTCTGGCGCAGGGCGGCGATGCTCGGCAGCACCGGCGCCCGTTCGACCGGCGTGGGCCGCCAGTTCAGCTCGCCCTGGTAGAAGCGCCCGGCGCCGTCGTCCTGCACCAGCAGCTCGAGGCCCTTGGCGCTCGGCCGCACGGCCAGGCGCTCGGCTTCTTCCAGGCCATTGAGCGGCAGACTGGCGACCGCGTTCCAGACCTGGCCCTGCTGCTGGTAGAGGTGCAGCGCGCCCGCGCCCGGGTCCAGCGCCAGCAGGCCGCCGGGCACCACGGCCATGGCCCCGGCGCTGCCCTCGAGGCCGCCGAACGGCTGGCGCAGGTCCACCGGGAGGCGCGTGGCATCGGCCTCCGGATGGGCCGGGTAGGCCCACAGGCCGAGGTTTTCCTCGTTGACGAACAACAGGTTGGCCGTATCGTCGACCTGGCAATACTCGGCCTGGGCCGGCAGCGGCAAACCGCGCACGCGCTGAGCCTGGGCATTCAGTTGCTCGGCATCGCCGACCAGCCACTGCTCGCCACGGCCGTCTTCGCCGACCAGGAACAGATGGAGGTTGGCCGCCTCGTCGCGGTACAGGCACAGCCCGGCGATGGCGTAGTCACGCACCGGCAACAGCCGCGGCTGGCCCCACTGGCGGCTCAACGGGTCGAGCTCGACCAGGGTGGCCTGCTGGGTGGCGTTGTCCAAGCTGGCCAGGACCAGCCGCCGGCCGGCACTGC
>DATDTH010000504.1:0-3367 GCA_035290985.1 Pseudomonas sp.
TCAGTGCCGCACCCGCGGCCGTCCAGGCAATGCCCGCGCCGGAGCAACTGGCCACCCTGTTCGGCCCCAGCCGCCCGACCACCGCCAGCGATGCCGCGCCACCGGCCACCGACCTGCGCCTGACCCTGGTCGGCAGCTTCGTGCATGCCGATCCGCAGCGTTCCAGCGCCATCGTCCAGCGTGAAGGCGGCAAACCCCAGCGCTATGCCAGCGGCAGCGAACTGGAGCGCGGCATCCGCCTGCACGGGGTGTACCGCGACCGCATCGAACTCGAACGCAACGGCCGTCTGGAGACCCTGCTGTTCCCGACCCGCAGCCAGGCCCAAGCTGGCAGAAGCTATAGCCCTCCGAGCGAGTCGGCCAGCGCACTCGATCAACTGGACAATCTGGATAACCTGGAAGAAGAAAACGCCGCGCTGCTGCGCGAGCGCATGGACGCCCTGCGCCAACAGATGGAAGCGGGCAACCCCATGCCCGGCGCCGAGCCCACCGATGAGCCTATGGAAAGCGACTGACCGATGCCTGCTATTTTCCCGCGCTTGACCCTCGCCCTGCTCGCTGCCGGCTTCGCGCTGAGCCCGCTGACGCTTCACGCGGCGATCACCGCCACGCCCCCGAGCGCCAGCCAGCAGGAGGAAAGCTGGACCATCAACCTCAAGGATGCCGATATCCGCGAGTTTATCGGCCAGGTCGCGGAGATCACCGGGGAAACCTTCGTCATCGATCCGCGGGTCAAGGGCCAGGTCAGCGTGATCTCCAAGACGCCACTGACCCTGAGCGAGGTCTATCAACTCTTTCTCTCGGTACTGGCCACCCACGGTTTCAGCCTGATCACCCAGGGTGAGCAGGCGCGCATCGTGCCCAACGCCGAGGCCAAGGCCGATGCCGGCGCCGGGCCCGCCGCCCCCGACCGCCTGGAGACCCGCCTGATCCAGGTGCAGCACAGTCCCGTCGCCGAACTGATCCCGCTGATTCGCCCCCTGGTGCCGCAATATGGTCACCTGGCGGCCGTGACCTCGGCCAACGCCCTGATCATCAGCGACCGCAGCGCCAATATCGCCCGCATCGAGGACCTGGTGCGCCAGCTCGACCAGAAGGGCGACCATGACTACAGCGTGATCAACCTGCAATACGCCTGGGTCATGGACGCCGCCGAGGTGCTCAACAGCGCCCTCGCCCGTGGCCAGGCCAAGGCGGGCAGCGGCACCCAGGTGATCGCCGATGCGCGAACCAACCGCCTGATCCTGCTGGGACCACCGGATGCCCGGGCCAAACTGGCGGCCCTGGCCCAATCCATCGACACCCCCACCACCCGCTCGGCCAACACCCGGGTGATCCGCCTGCGGCACAACGACGCCAAGGCGCTGGCCGAAACCCTGGGGGAAATCTCCGAAGGTCTGAAGACGCCGAAGGAAGGCGAGGCCGCGGGCAAGCCGCAGAACATCCTGATCCGTGCCGACGAGAGCCTCAACGCCCTGGTGCTACTGGCCGAACCGGACATGGTCGCGACCCTGGAAGACATCGTTCGCCAGCTCGACGTCCCCCGCGCCCAGGTGATGGTCGAGGCGGCCATAGTCGAGGTTTCCGGCGATATCAGCGACGCCCTCGGCGTGCAGTGGGCCGTGGATGCCCGCGGCGACAGCGGTGGCCTGGGCGGGGTCAACTTCGGTGGCACCGGCCTCTCGGTGGGTGCCGTGCTGCAGGCGATCCAGGACGACAAGGTACCGACCAACCTGCCGGACGGTGCCATCATCGGCATTGGCACCGACAGCTTCGCCGCCCTGATCACCGCGCTGTCGAACAACAGCAAGAGCAACCTGCTGTCCACCCCCAGCCTGCTGACCCTGGACAACCAAAAGGCCGAGATCCTGGTCGGGCAGAACGTGCCGTTCCAGACCGGCTCCTACACCACCGACTCGGCCGGTGCCGGCAACCCCTTCACCACCATCGAGCGCAAGGATATCGGCGTCACCCTCAAGGTCACCCCGCATATCAACGAGGGCGCCACCCTGCGCCTGGAGATCGAACAGGAAATCTCCTCCATCGCCCCCACGGCCTCGCTCAGCGCCTCGACGGTGGACCTGGTCACCAACAAGCGCTCGATCAAGAGCACCATATTGGCCGAGGACGGCCAGGTCATAGTCCTGGGCGGCCTGATCCAGGACGACGTCACCTCCAGTACCTCCAAGGTGCCGCTGCTCGGCGACATCCCCTGGCTCGGCGCGCTGTTTCGCTACAACAAGGAATCCCACGTCAAACGCAACCTGATGGTCTTCCTCAAGCCCAGCGTGGTACGCGACAGCGCCGGCCTGGCCTCGCTGTCCGGCAAGAAATACAGCGACATCCGCATCCTCAACGACCTGGGCGACGACAGGAATATCCTGCCCGCCAACCGCGAACTGCTGTTCGACCGCACCGGCGGCGTGCCCATCGACCTGCGCGAGTAACGCGCGGCGCTCGAGCCCGATAAAAAACGGCAGGCCGAACGGCTTGCCGTTTTTTTTATGCCTCGCGAATGCCTATTTGTGCTGAATGCGCGGGTTTCACCTAGGCGGCCCCACCCGCCCTACGAAAACGCGTCGGCGCCCCCGTAGGAGCCGCGGGGGTGCCTAACCTTGCTGGCGATGCTCGGCGCCGGCAGGTCCGTAGCCTGGACAAGAAAAAGCCCCGGCCAGGGCCGGGGCTTTTGGGTACCGCCCAGGTATCAGGGCCGGTTATTTGTCCTCGTTACGCTGGTGCTTGAAGAACACTCCACCGTCACCGAAGGCCGAGGCGATCAGCGGCGAGGTCAGTTCCAGTTCACCGATCTTGCGCGCGCTGCTGCGCCGCTGGCTGGCGTAGCTGCGACTGATCGAGGGGATGATCGAGGTCTTGATCGCCATCGAGGTGGCGTAGACGTCATAGAGCTTGGTCCCGGCGGGCAGGCTCATCAGGTCCGCACGGAAATCGTGGGGCGCGCTGGAGAAACGGCTCTTCAGCTCGGTCCTGGGCACGAAATAGAGCTGCGTCGGCGCCTTGGGCTGCGCCACCGCCACGCCCTTCTGGCTGACCTCGGCCATGTCGTCCAGACGCAGCAGGGTCGGCTTGAGGCTCACAGCCGAAAACAGGATGGTAGTGCCCAGGGACTCGTTCACTTCCGGTACCACGTACTGCGACATCTCGTTGGCGAAGAAATTGTAGTTGGTGCCTTGACCGCTCAGGGTATAGAGCGCCGAGACGTTCTCCGAGGGCTTGCCGTCGACGAAGGCCTTCCAGGCCAGCCCCGGGGCAAAACCGCGATCGGCCGGGTCACCGGTCAGCGACAGGCGCAGCAGGCCGCTGTCCGCGCCCTGGAAGAGGCCGGTGTAGCCGTTGTTCGGCAGCGCGA
>DATDTH010000505.1:0-9640 GCA_035290985.1 Pseudomonas sp.
CCGCTGAGTGACATCCTTGGCGAGTAATTGGGCTGCCTCGAGTTGGCGGTCGGCGTTGGCCAAGTCGGCCTCGGCAAAACGCACGGCCCACCAGCTTTCACGCAACTGGCCGGCCAGTTGCCAGCGGTTCAGGGCGCTGCGCCCGCTAAAGGCCGTCCTTTCAGTCGTAGCGACCGTCTTCGCCTGATCACGCTGACCCGGCAGCCAGATGGGCGTGGAAACCCCCACCTCCCATTCCCGTCGGCCCTGGTCAGTGTTGAATTGATCGGTGGTATTGGACAGGCCGATGCTCGGTGGCTGGGGCGTCCACGCCTGGCTGGCCACGACCTGCGCGGCAAATTGCTGATCCCGGGCGTTGAGTTGATCGGCCTGTACCGCCCAGGCTCGATCCAGCGCTTCACGCAAGGTTGCCGCCTGCACGCTGCTCAGCAGGGTTGCGCTGGCAAGGATGCCAATACGCAGGAGGTGGGTGCCGAGCACAGGATTCGACCTTTTGAGTTGGAGGAGGGTGTCAGCCGCGAATCGCATCGGGCTAGACGCTGGTGGCACGGCGCTTTGCTGGGCTGCCTGCTGCGGTCGCACCTTAAGCAGCGGCGCCTGACAGCAAGCTGATGGACTGATTACATTTGTGTCAGCAACCCCAATCCAGGTTTCGGGGCGCGGGCGCGGGCGGGTGTTCTGCGCGCTTCCGATGCCTGTTCTAGCCGCAACTAACTTCATGCAGAGCCAAAAAACACACCTACGAGAATGCGCAATAGCCAGAACCGGCTACAGTGGAAAGCTCGATCGAATCAAATGGAGAGGGTGCGATGAGTTGTCTGATTTGTGGGGCGGGTGCCCGGGTAGTGCAAACCGAGGGTGGGCACTGTGAAGAGCGTCATTGCGCGGAGTGTGGACATTACAAGGTCGCGCGGACTCTGCTGTCGACCATGGGCGGCATGGTCTTCGATGTCGATAAAACCCGGCAATGGATCTCCAGCAATGGCGCCCACGGCCAAACGCCCAAGTTAAGCCCGCTCTACGCCTGCCTGGTAAGCCCGGATCGCGCCGCCGCCAATGAGGGCTGAAGCATGCGCGCAGTGCCCGCTGGAGGGCCTTGGGGCTCTCCGGTTTTTCACCCCGTTCTGCACAGGGTGACTTCTTCGGTTTGACCCTCTAGAATGCTTGCCCTTGATTCTGGGGCTGGAAACGGCCGGCTTACGTCTGTGCAACGAGGAATATCCATGCAAGTTTCTGTTGAAAACACTTCCGCTCTCGAGCGTCGCATGACCATCGGCGTTCCCGCCGCGCGCATTGAGACTGAAGTCGACAAGCGTCTGCAGCAGACCGCCCGGAAAGCCAAGATCCCAGGCTTCCGCCCGGGCAAGGTGCCGATGAGCGTGATTCGCCAGCGTTACGAAGAGGCCGCGCGCCAGGAAGCCCTGGGCGACCTGATCCAGGCCACCTTCTATGAGGCCGTGGTTGCGCAGAAGCTCAACCCGGCGGGCAACCCGGCCGTCGAGCCGAAGGTGTTCGAAAAGGGCAAGGACCTGGAATACGTCGCGACCTTCGAAGTGTTCCCGGAATTCCAGGTAGCCGGTTTCGAAGGCCTCGCCATCGACCGTCTGCAGGCCGACGTGACCGACGCCGATCTGGACAACATGCTGACCATCCTGCGCAAGCAGAACACCCGCTTCGAGAAGGCCGAGCGCGCCGCTCAGGCCGACGATCAACTGACCATCGATTTCGTTGGCAAGGTCGAGGGTGAAGTCTTCCCCGGCGGTTCCGCCAAGGGCACCCAACTGGTACTCGGCTCCAAGCGCATGATCCCGGGCTTCGAAGACGGCTTGGTCGGTGCTGTGGCTGGCGAAGAGCGCGTGCTGAGCCTGACCTTCCCGGCCGACTACCAGAACCTGGAATTGGCCGGTAAGGCCGCCGAGTTCAGCGTCACCGTCAACAGCATCGCCGAGCCCCTGCTGCCCGAGCTGAATGACGAGTTCTTCGCCCTGTTCGGCATCAAGGAAGGCGGCCTGGAAGGCTTCCGCACCGAGGTGCGCAAGAACATGGAGCGCGAACTGCGCCAGGCGGTCAAATCCAAGGTCAAGAACCAGGTGATGGACGGCTTGCTGGCCGGCAATCCGATCGAAGTGCCGAAGGCGCTGCTGGGCAACGAAGTCAACCGTCTGCGTGTACAGGCGGTGCAGCAGTTCGGCGGCAACATCAAGCCGGATCAACTGCCGGCCGAGCTGTTCGAAGAGCAGGCCAAGCGCCGTGTGGGCCTGGGTCTGATCGTCGCCGAAGTGGTCAAGCAGTTCGAGCTCAAGCCTGATGACGCGCGCGTGCGCGAGATGATCCAGGAGATGGCCTCGGCCTATCAGGAGCCCGAGCAAGTGGTGGCCTGGTACTACAAGAACGACGAGCAACTGAACGAGGTGCGTTCTGTTGTGCTGGAAGAACAAGTTGTGGATACTGTTCTGCAGAAGGCCAATGTGACCGACAAGCAGGTCTCTTACGAAGAAGCGGTCAAGCCGGCGGAAGCCCCGCAAGCAGCCTGACCGACCCTTAGTTAGAGCACACCATAAGCCAGCCTCAGTGCTGGCTTATGCGTATTTGAGACATGACTAGTAAGGGAGCGAGCGTAAGACATGTCCCGTAATCCTTTTGTGCAACAAGATATCCAGGCCGCTGGCGGCCTGGTGCCCATGGTCATCGAGCAGTCCGCCCGCGGCGAACGTGCCTATGACATCTACTCGCGCCTGCTCAAGGAGCGTGTGATCTTCCTGATCGGCCCGGTAGAGGACTACATGGCCAATCTGGTGGCGGCACAGCTGCTGTTCCTCGAGGCGGAAAACCCGGACAAGGACATCCACCTCTATATCAATTCGCCAGGTGGTTCGGTGACGGCGGGCATGTCGATCTACGACACCATGCAGTTCATCAAGCCTGACGTCTCCACCACCTGCATCGGCCAGGCCTGCAGCATGGGTGCCTTGCTGTTGGCCGGTGGTGCCGCGGGCAAGCGTTATTGCCTGCCGCATTCGCGGATGATGATTCACCAGCCGCTGGGCGGCTTCCAGGGCCAGGCCTCGGACATCGAGATCCACACCCGTGAGATCCTGACCATCCGTGACCGCCTGAACCAGATCCTGGCCCATCACACCGGTCAGCCGATCGATGTGATCGCCCGTGACACGGATCGTGACAACTTCATGAGCGGCGATGTCGCGGCCAAATACGGCCTGATCGATCAAGTACTTAGCAAGCGCCTGCCGACGGGCCCGGCCCTCTGATCGATACGCTCGTGGTGATATTCGGGTGCGTTGCGGGCTTGTAAAAGCCCGCGATTGCCTCCATCTTGTGTTTCAAGCCTACCGGATTGGATTGATCGAATGACTGACACCCGCAACGGCGAGGACAACGGCAAATTGCTCTATTGCTCCTTCTGCGGCAAAAGCCAGCATGAAGTGCGCAAATTAATTGCCGGCCCCTCGGTCTTTATCTGTGACGAGTGCGTCGACCTGTGCAACGACATCATCCGTGAGGAGGTGCAAGAAGCCCAGGCCGAGAGCAGTGCACACAAGCTTCCAGCGCCCAAGGAAATCAGCGCCATTCTCGACCAGTATGTGATCGGTCAGGAGCGGGCGAAGAAGGTGTTGGCGGTAGCGGTGTACAACCACTACAAGCGCCTCAATCAACGTGAGAAAAAGGACGATGTCGAGCTGGGCAAGAGCAACATCCTGCTCATAGGCCCGACCGGCTCGGGTAAGACCCTGCTGGCCGAGACCCTTGCGCGCCTGCTCAACGTTCCCTTCACCATCGCCGATGCCACAACCCTGACCGAAGCCGGTTATGTGGGTGAGGACGTCGAGAACATCATTCAGAAATTGTTGCAGAAGTGCGATTACGATGTGGAGAAGGCCCAGATGGGCATCGTCTACATCGACGAAATCGACAAGATTTCGCGCAAGTCGGACAATCCCTCGATCACCCGTGACGTATCGGGCGAGGGTGTGCAGCAGGCGCTGCTGAAGTTGATCGAGGGCACCGTGGCCTCGGTTCCGCCGCAAGGTGGGCGCAAGCACCCGCAGCAGGAATTCCTGCAGGTCGACACGCGCAACATCCTGTTCATCTGTGGCGGTGCTTTTTCCGGGTTGGAGAAGGTCATCCAGGGGCGCTCGACCAAGGGCGGCATCGGTTTCAACGCCGAAGTGCGCAGCAAGGAAGAGGGCAAGAAGATCGGTGAATCGCTGCGTGCCGTCGAGCCGGACGATCTGGTCAAGTTCGGCCTGATTCCCGAGTTCGTCGGCCGCCTGCCGGTCATCGCGACCCTCGACGAGCTGGACGAGGCCGCGCTGATGCAGATCCTCACCGAGCCGAAGAACGCCCTGACCAAGCAGTACGCCAAGCTGTTCGAGATGGAAGGCGTGGATCTGGAGTTCCGTCCGGATGCGCTCAAGTCCGTCGCGCACAAGGCCCTGGAGCGCAAGACCGGGGCCCGTGGCCTGCGTTCGATTCTCGAGGGTGTGCTGCTCGACACCATGTACGAGATTCCGTCGCAGTCCGAAGTCAGCAAGGTGGTGATCGACGAAAGCGTGATCGCCGGCACCTCCAAGCCGCTGCTGATCTATGAAAACAGCGAGCCGAAAGCCAAGGCTGTTCCCGAGGCCTGAGCGGGCGTGTGAGCGCTGTACCAAGGGGCCTGCGGGCCCCTTTGTTTTTGCTGGCGTTGCGCTTGTTTTTTCAGGGGGCAACCCCCATCTTGGTTTGGGTACTCCCATCTGTTTATGGCCATCTGGCCGCCGTAGGGCCTAAATGATGAAGACAACCGTCGAATTGCCTCTTTTGCCATTGCGCGATGTTGTGGTCTATCCGCATATGGTCATCCCGCTGTTCGTGGGGCGTGAAAAATCCATCGAGGCCTTAGAAGCTGCGATGACAGGCGACAAGCAGATTCTCCTGCTCGCCCAGCGTAATCCGGCTGACGACGATCCTGGCGAAGAGGCCTTGTACCGTGTCGGCACCGTGGCCACCGTGCTGCAGTTGCTCAAGCTGCCCGACGGCACCGTCAAGGTGCTGGTCGAGGGCGAGCAGCGCGGCGCGATCGAGCGCTTTATCGAGGTAGACGGCCATTGCCGGGCCGAGGTCAGCCTGATCGACGAGGGCGAGGTGCCCGAGCGCGAATCCGAGGTCTTCACCCGCAGCCTGCTCAGCCAGTTCGAGCAATATGTGCAGCTGGGCAAGAAGGTACCGGCCGAAGTGCTCTCGTCGCTCAACAGCATCGATGAGCCCGGTCGCCTGGTCGATACCATGGCCGCGCACATGGCGCTGAAGATCGAGCAGAAGCAGGACATTCTCGAGATCACCGAGCTGTCGGCGCGGGTCGAGCACGTCCTGGCGCTGCTGGATGCCGAAATCGACCTGCTGCAGGTGGAAAAGCGCATCCGCGGCCGCGTGAAGAAGCAAATGGAACGCAGCCAGCGCGAGTACTACCTGAATGAGCAGATGAAGGCCATTCAGAAGGAGCTGGGCGACAGCGACGAAGGCCACAACGAGCTGGAAGAGCTGAAGAAGCGCATCGAGAACGCCGGCCTGAGCAAGGAGGCCTACGCCAAGGCGCAACTGGAGCTGAACAAGCTCAAGCAGATGTCGCCGATGTCCGCCGAGGCGACCGTGGTGCGCTCCTACATCGACTGGCTGGTCAATGTGCCGTGGAAGGCCGAGACCAAGGTGCGCCTGGACCTGACCCGGGCCGAAGACATACTGGACGCCGATCACTACGGGCTGGACGAGGTCAAGGAACGCATCCTCGAGTACCTCGCCGTGCAGAAACGGGTGAAGAAGGTCAAGGGTCCGGTGCTCTGTCTGGTGGGGCCGCCGGGTGTCGGCAAGACCTCCCTGGCGGAATCCATCGCCCATGCCACCAATCGTAAGTTCGTGCGCATGGCCCTGGGCGGCGTGCGCGACGAGGCCGAGATTCGTGGGCATCGGCGCACCTATATCGGCTCCATGCCCGGTCGCCTGATCCAGAAAATGACCAAGGTCGGGGTGCGCAACCCGCTGTTCCTGCTCGATGAAATCGACAAGATGGGCAACGACATGCGCGGCGATCCGGCCTCGGCGTTGCTGGAGGTGCTGGATCCCGAGCAGAACCACAACTTCAACGACCATTACCTGGAGGTCGATTACGACCTGTCCGACGTGATGTTCATCTGCACCGCCAACTCCATGAACATCCCGGCGCCGCTGCTGGATCGGATGGAGGTGATTCGTCTGCCCGGTTACACCGAGGACGAGAAGATCAATATCGCGGTCAAGTACCTCGCGCCCAAGCAGACCCAGGCCAATGGCCTGAAGAAAGGCGAGCTGGAGTTCGAAGAGGCGGCGATCCGCGACATCATTCGTTACTACACCCGCGAAGCCGGGGTGCGTAGCCTCGAGCGGCAACTGGCCAAGGTCTGCCGCAAGGCGGTCAAGGAGCATGCCCGGGCCAAGCGCTTCAAGGTGCTGGTGACGGCCGAGTTGCTGGAAAGCTTTCTCGGCGTGCGCAAATTCCGCTATGGCCTGGCGGAGGTGGAGGACCAGGTCGGTCAGGTCACCGGCCTGGCCTGGACCCAGGTCGGCGGCGAGTTGCTGACCATCGAGGCGGCCGTGGTGCCCGGCAAGGGCCAGTTGATCAAGACCGGTTCCCTGGGCGACGTGATGGGTGAATCGATCACCGCGGCGCTCACCGTGGTGCGCAGTCGAGCCAAGAGCCTGGGGGTGGCCCTGGACTTCCATGAGAAGCGCGACATCCATATCCATATGCCGGAAGGGGCAACGCCCAAAGATGGCCCCAGCGCGGGCGTAGGCATGTGCACGGCCCTGGTTTCGGCCCTGACCCAGATCCCGGTGCGCGCAGACGTGGCCATGACCGGGGAAATCACCCTGCGCGGCCAGGTCCTGGCCATCGGCGGATTGAAGGAAAAACTGTTGGCGGCCCACCGTGGTGGAATCAAGACGGTGATCATTCCAGAAGAAAACGTTCGTGATCTAAAAGAAATTCCGGAGAACATTAAACAGGACCTGCAGATTAAACCGGTTAAATGGATTGACGAGGTCCTGCAAATTGCGCTGCAATACGCGCCGGAGCCCTTGCCTGATGCGGCTCCGGGGCTGGTTGCCCAGGATGAAAAGAGAGAGACTGATTCAAAGGAGCGAATCAGCACGCATTAGTCGGAGGGCTTCCTTGACACATTTTTAGAGCCCTTGTTATAAAGCGGCTCTTCAATGTGCGGTAGCCGTCCAGCCTGCACAGGTTTTGCATACGAAAACTAAGAAACAACTCAACAGAAATAAGGGGACTTAGAGTGAACAAGTCGGAACTGATTGATGCCATCGCCGCATCTGCTGATATTCCTAAAGCTGTAGCTGGCCGTGCGCTGGATGCCGTAATCGAATCCGTGACTGGCGCTCTGAAGGCCGGTGATTCCGTGGTGCTGGTTGGCTTCGGTACATTCGCAGTAAAAGAACGTGCCGCTCGCACTGGCCGTAACCCGCAGACTGGCAACCCGATCAGCATCGCTGCTGCTAAGATCCCAGGCTTCAAAGCTGGCAAGGCCCTGAAAGACGCTGTTAACTAAGCGTCTTCCAGGCTTTGCCCATCCCGTTCGGGGTCATGCCTGAACGGGTCGCGAAGCGGGGGTGAGGTCGGTTAGTTTATCGACCCGTGATGCCCGGGATCGCTTGTTCGAATCCCGACCGCTTCGCCAGTTACGAGAAGGCGCATCCTCGGATGCGCCTTTCTTCTATCCGGATTTTACCCACGCTGCGCGGCTGCTGATCATGTGCAGCCGCTCTGGGGGACGCATGCTGCAGAACATCAGGGACAATTCACAGGGTTGGATTGCCAAAATCATCATCGGCGTCGTCGTCGCCTTGATGGCATTCACCGGTTTCGACGCCATCTTCAACGTCAACAGCAACAAGCAGGATGCCGCCGAAGTCAATGGCGAGGCCATCGGCCTGAACGAACTGGCGCAAGCGGCCGATATGCAGCGCCGTCAGTTGCTGCAGCGCCTGGGCAAGGATTTCGACGCCTCGATGCTCGACGACAAGCTGCTGCGCGAAGCGGCCCTCAAGGGGTTGATTGAGCGCGAACTGCTGCTGCAAAGCGCCAAGGGCGCCGATTTCGCCTTTTCCTCCCAGGCGCTGGATCAGCAGATCCTCCAGCTGCCGGAGTTCCAGGTGGAAGGCAAGTTCAGTGCCGAGCGTTTCGATCAGGTGATCCGCCAGATGGGCTACAGCCGTCTGCAGTTCCGCCAGATGCTCGAGGAAGAAATGTTGATCGGCCAGGTGCGTGCCGGCCTGTCTGGCAGCAGTTTCGTTACCGATGAAGAAGTGCTGGCGTTCGCCCGCCTGGAAAACCAGACCCGCGACTTCGCCAGCCTGGCTCTCAAGGCCGAGCCGGCCAAGGTGACGCTGAGCGATGACGAGATCAAGGCCTACTATGAGGCCCATGCCGACCAGTTCATGAGCCCCGAGCAGGTGGTGCTGGAGTATGTCGAGCTGAAGAAGGAATCCTTCTTCGATCAGGTGACGGTCACGGACGAGGACTTGCAGAAGGCCTACGATCAGGAAATCGCCAACCTGGCCGAGCAGCGCCAGGGTGCGCATATCCTGGTGGAAGTGAACGACAAGCTGAACGATGAGCAAGCCAAGGCCAAGCTCGTCGAGGCGCAGAAACGCCTGGAGAAGGGCGAGAGCTTCGCCGACGTGGCCAAGTCGGTTTCCGAGGATCCGGGCTCCGCGGCCAATGGCGGCGACCTGGGCTTCGCCGGCCCCGGGGTCTATGACCCTGACTTCGAGAAGGCGCTCTATGCCCTGAAGCAGGACGAAGTGTCGGCACCGGTGCGCAGTCAGTTCGGCTGGCACCTGATCAAGCTGCTGGCCGTGCAGGCACCGGAAGTGCCGAGCTTCGCCAGCCTGAAGGACAAGCTCGAGCGCGAGCTGAAAACCCAGCAGGTCGAACAGCGTTTCGTCGAGGCGTCCAAGTCCCTGGAAGATGCGGCGTTCGAAGCTTCGGACCTGGCGCAACCAGCTCAGGAACTCGGCTTGAAGGTGCAGACCAGCGCGCCTGTGGGCCGTGAAGGCGGCGAAGGCCTGACGGCCAACCGTCAGGTGCTCGAGGCGGCCTTCAGCACCGAGGTTCTGGAAGAAGGGGCCAACAGCGCGGCGATCGAGCTGGACCCGGATACCCTGGTGGTGGTGCGCGTCAAGCAGCACAACAAGCCGGAGCAGCTGAAGCTGGAGCAGGTAGCGACCAGCATCCGCGAGCAACTGGTGCGTGAGCGCGCCAGCGAGGCCGTGAAGGCCAAGGGAGAGGCGCTGCTGGCCAGCCTGCGCGAAGGCAAGGCACCGGTCAGCGAGGCTCAGGAAGGTCAGGCCTGGCAAGAGCTGAAAGCGGCGACCCGCAACCAGGAAGGGGTCGAGCCGACGGTGCTGCAGGCCCTGTTCCGCATGCCCAAGCCGGAGGCGGCCGACAAGGCGACCTTCGCCGGTGTGACCCTGAGCAACGGCGATTTCGTGGTGCTGCAACTCAAGGGCGTCAGCGAAGCGCAGGCCGCGCTGGCCGATGAGCAGAAGGCCATGTTCCGGCGCTTCCTGGCCTCGCGCAGTGGCGAGC
>DATDTH010000506.1:0-5828 GCA_035290985.1 Pseudomonas sp.
AGCAGCCCGTCGAACACCGGGCTGCCACCCGCCGGCAGCTCCGGCAGTTGTGCTGGACTGTCGAGGTTCACCGCGCGAATCCCCTCGGGCAGCCGGAAACCCACTCGCTGCTCGCGGTTGCGGATGCCGGACACCGGCGCATCCACCGTCAGCACCAGGGCCCGATAACCCGCGGCCGCGGCGCGCTCGGCCAGTGCCAGGGTGCTGGCGCCGCAGCCCTGCCAGTACAACTGGAACCACAGAGGCCCCTGGGCCACCTCGGCCACCGCCTCCAGGTGGGTCGAGGCGAAGGAGCTGAGCACCGCGGCGCCGCCCATGACCCCGGCGGCCAACGCACTGGCTCGCTCGCCCTCAGGGTGAAACAGCTGCTGGTAGGCCACGGGTGCCAGCAGGATCGGGTGCTGCAGGGTCTCGCCCAGCAACTGGCAGCGGGTATGGCCGCCGCGCAGGTTGCGCAGCAGGCGTGGCACCAACGCCCAGTCCTGCCAGACCTGCAAGTTGGCCCGACAGGTCAATTCATCGGCGGCGCCGCCCTGCAGGTAGGCCCAGGCATTGGCATCCAGGCGCTGCGCCGCATAACGCTCGTAGTCGCAGGCCGCCACCAGGTCCGGGGCAATTTCGCTCAAGGGGGGCAGCAGCGCCATCGTCACTCGCCCCACTGGCGCAACAGGTTGTGGTAGGTGCTGGTCAGGCCGAGCACCTCCTCGCTGTCACCCAGTTGAGCGCGCAGCTTGAGAATGTTCATGTCCAGGTCGAACAGCAGCTTGCGTTGCCAGGCATCGCGCACCCAGCTCTGGGTCCAGAGGAAGGAGGCGATGCGCGCCCCCGCGGTGACCGCCTCGACCCGATGCAGGCTGGTACCCGGATAGACGATGGCGTCACCGGCGGCCAGCTTGACCTCGTGCTCGCCGTAGGTGTCCTCGATGATCAGCTCACCGCCTTCGTATTCCTCCGGCTCGCTGAGAAAGACCGTGGTCGACACATCCGTGCGCACCTGCAAACCGCTGAAACGATCCCGCTGCAGGGCATTGTCTACATGGTTGCCGTACAGGCCGCCAGCGTCATAGCAGTTGAACATCGGCGGCAATATATGCCGTGGCAAGACCGCCGAGACGAACAACGGATGACGGCTCAAGGCGTCGGCCACCCGCTGGGACAGCCCGGCAAAGGCCGGGGCGGCGGCGGGGAATTGCAGGTTGTGCTTGAGGCTGGCGGCCTGGGGACCCGAGGTCCGCGCCCCATCGACCCAGTCATGGGCCGCCAGTTCGGCGCGCAACGCGGCGACTTCCTGCTTGCTCAGCACCTGCGGAATATGCAGCAACATCGAGGTTTCCTCTTGGGCTCAACGCAAGAAGCCCGCGCTTGCGCGCAGGCTTCGGCTACCGCGGATGGTTTATCAGAAGCTGAACTCGGTGGTGAACATCGCCGAGCGCGGCGTGCCCATGCGGGCACGGGCGCCGCTGTTGTTCAGCGACTCGATGTACTCCTCGTCGAACAGGTTGTACAGGTTCACCCGCAGGTTGACGTTCTTGTTCAGGCGATAAGCCGCCATGGCATCCGCCACCCAGTAGGAGGGAATGGACGGCATGTTCTGGGTGCTCAGATCGGTGCCGGAGGTGATCACCCGATCCTGCTCGGACACATAGCGCCCGCCGCCGCCCAGGGTCAGGTCACCCAGGGTGTAGGAGGTCCACAGGGTCGCGGTCAGGTCGGGCGACCAGCGCACGCCAGTATTCTCGGAGGTGATCCCGGAGTTCTTGCTGTGGCTGACTTGATCGAGCTGCTTGGTTTCCATATGGGCGATGCCCGCCGACACCTGCCAGAAGTTGGTCAACTGACCGACCAGGCCCAGCTCGACGCCGTCGACGCGGGTCTTGCCTTCCTGGAAGTAGGTGGAGGTGAAGGAGTCGTAGCTGACCTGGTTTTCGTTCTCGGTGCGGTAGGCCGCCAGGGTCAGCGCCAGGCGCTCATCCAGCAGGTCCCACTTGGTGCCCAGTTCGACGTGTTCGGTTTCCTGCGGGTCCAGACCGACCTGCTCGTTGGACGAGGAGGTCGCGGAGGTGGCGGCCAGGTTGAAGTTGCCGCTGCCCGGCGGCGTCATGGAGGTGGCGTAGGACAGGTAGATGCTGCCGTTTTCCGCCGGCTTGAACACCACACCGGTGTTCCAGCTGGTCAGGTCACCCGACTCGTAGGCCTTGCCCGGCACCCGCGCGCCACTGACCAGGGCGGTGCTGTCGGTTTCGGTGCGGAAGTGTTCGAAACGCACGCCGCCGTTGAGCGCCCACTGCTCATTCAGATGCAGGGTATCGAAGACATAGAGCGCCGCGGTCTTGGTCTCGCCATCGTTGTAGACGCCGGTCTTGTAGGGATCGCCAAGGCCGTCGTGGGCATCCGGGTTGTAGAGATCGGCGGGCGGGATGGGCACCGCCCCATGGGGCACACCGTCGATGGTCTGGGCGGTGGTGCCGTAACCGCGATTGAGCTGCTTCTCGCTCATCAGCTCGAGGCCCGCGGCCAGTTCGTTACGCAGACCGAAGGTGTCGAACGAGGCGCTCAGGCTGGTCTGGTTGGCGAGTATCTCGTTTTCCTGATCGACCACCTGACGCGAACGGGCCACCGTCCAGGTCGAGGGATCAGCCGTCGGCGCGGCCAGGGCATTGATGCCGGTGAGGGTGCGATCGTTGTTGCTGCGGCCCCAGCGCGACAGGTTGCGCAGGGTCAGGGCGTCATTGAAGTCGTGCTCGACCTTGACGCTGAACATGTCGCCATCGATGCGCTCGGAGTCACCCTTGGCGCCGTAGTAATTCTCGCTATCGACCTTGCGACCGGCATTGAGGTTGGCGTTGGCGTTGTAGAAGCCGTGCATGCCGATAGTGGGAATGCCGCCATCCGGGGTGTTGTCCTGGCGCACGTGCTGGGAATAGACATAGACGCGGGTGGCCGTTTCCAGGCCGAAGGCGATGGACGGCGCCACGCCATAGCTGCTGTTGTCGACATAGTCGCGACCGTCCACATCGCCGCCGCGACGCATCAGATTCAGGCGCAAGGCCGTGCTGTCGTCCAACTGCCGGTTGATATCGGCGGTGAGGTTGCTCTTGTCGGCCGTGCCGTAGCCGACAGTGGCGAAGGTTTCGTTGGTCAGGGTCGGCAGCTTGGTGATCAGGTTGATATAGCCGGACGAGGCACCACGACCGATATCGGAACCGGCAGCGCCCTTGACCACTTCGACCTGCTCCAGGTTGAACACGTCGCGGCTGACCGCGCCGAGGTCACGCACGCCATCGACGAAGGTCGAGTTCTGGGTGGAGAAGCCGCGCATCATGAAGGTGTCGCCGGCCGAAGTGTTGCCGTTCTCGCCCAGTTGCATGGTGATGCCGGGGGTATTGCGCAGCGCCTCCATCAGGCTATTGGCACCCTGCTCGCGCAGCACTTCCTTCTTGATCACCTGAATGGTTTTCGGCGTATCCAGCAGCGGCGCGGTCAGCTTGGCATTGGCGCTGCGGGTCGCCTTGTACGGCACCTCCCGCTCGACGCTGGAAGTCACGCTGGTCTCCGGCAGGCTCAACTCGGCCTTGTTCGTCTCCCCCTGGGCCATCGCCATGGCCGGGATAGCGGCGGCGATCAGGGCAGCGAGGTGACTGGTCTTGTGGTGCTTGCGGCTACGAATGGACATGGTGACTCCCCAATACGATGCAAAAGAGCGCCTTCCGCGCACCTACCGTTCTGGTGACGGCTGTGCAATAACGAAGGGCTGGCAGTTCGAAACAGCGCAGATAGTAATCATTAGCATTTGCCATTGCAACAAATGCGCATGCGCTTTTGGGAAAGGATGCTATTTGGACGATGGGCGGCGGGATGGGATGGGGGGGCGTGAATAGCCGCGGGTTTACCTGGACGGTCCCCCAGCCTACAAAAGCGCGCGGTCCCGGGGGTGTAGGGGGGAATTAATTCGCCAGGCGGGCCCCAGGCCAATGAATTGGCCACAAGACATCCGGTCGCCCGAAACTCTCGTCGCGAAGTGAGTGCTTCGGCGAAACCCGCAGTCCCGGATTGCGCCAAGGCTTATCTACGACAATTGATTCCTTGGCCACCGAGATACGAAAGGCTGCAAACCGCCCCCACTATCGTCTCGCGCCTCAGCTCTGCCCCAGGGGGCGCAGGCGGTATTGCGGGGGTAGTTGCTCAAGGCCGCTGACGGTGACGTTGAGGTTCTTCCAGCGGCCGTCCTTGATCCCGTAGATGCAGCCATGCACCGACAGGGACTGGCCGCGGTGCCAGGCGTTCTGCACCAGGGTGGTGTGGCTGACATTGGCCACCTGCTGGATCACGTTCAGCTCGCACAGCCGATCGACCTGCTCTTCCTCGGTGGGCAGCAGCGACAGGTGTTCGCGGTACTCGTAGTAGAGGTCGCGGATCGAGCGCAGCCAGCCGTCGATCAGGCCCAACTGGCCGTCCTGCATCGAGGCGCGCACGCCCCCGCAGCCGTAATGGCCGGTGACCAGGATATGCTTGACCTTGAGCACATCGACCGCGTACTGGATCACCGACAGGCAGTTCAGGTCGGTGTGCAGCACCACGTTGGCCACGTTGCGATGCACGAACAGGTCGCCCGGCAACAGCCCGACTATCTCGTTGGCCGGTACCCGGGCGTCCGAACAACCAATCCACAGGTATTCCGGCACTTGCTGCTTGGCCAGCTTGGCGAAGAACTCCGGGTCCTCCTCCTTGATCGATTCAGCCCAGCGCTCGTTGTTGTCGAAGAGGTGCTGCAGATCACTCATGCCCGATGCTCCTTGAAAGCCGATGCGCACCATACGGAGCGCGCAGGGGGTTTGACAAGCCGGCGGCGGCAGGGGTCACAGCCTAAATCCGGCATTACCCCCGGCTCAATTGCTCGGCAATGGGGGGACCGCCTCTGCGCGCAACATGCGGAGCGCGCAGGGGGTTTGACAAGCCGGCGGCAGCAGGGGTCACAGCCGGAACACGGCATTATACCTGCGAGGGCGACCCGATTCGGCTGTTCGACAATGGGGCGGCTGCCTCTGCGCGCAACAGACGCCCACGGCGCCTGAGCGGCCACAGCAGTATCCAGACCAGCAGCAACGCCAGCAGCAGCCCCAGGACGCTGGCACCCCATTGCAGCAACCCGGCATTGCGGAACAGGTCGCCCGGCGACAGGCTCGGTTCGCGCAGCATGCGTTGTTCGGCCGCCGCGCCGCTGGTCGGGATATCGGCCAAGCCATCGCCATCCAGGTCCGGCAGGCCGCGGATATGGTCGAGCAGCGCCTGCCATTCCTTGTATTCCTGCACGCCCGGCTGCAAGGGGTCGGTATCGATGACCGCCGCCTTGATCTCGGCGATGGGCCGGCCCTGGGCATCCTTGGGCACGACACTCAGCAGGCCCTTGGTCAGGTCGGCGATCAGCCAAGTGAAGCTGCCGACATAGCTGGTGGCGCCGACGCTGTAGAGCTTGGTGTCGTCCAGGTCCAGCTCGCGGTAACCGGCGGCGGCATCACCAATGGCGACCCGACTGACCCGGTCGAATGGCACGCGATAGGGGTTGTAACTGAATTTCACCCCCGAGACGCGCGGGTAGTAGTTGTCGCTGTCACGCAGCTGATGGGCCAGCAGCAGCACCTCGAGGATGTGCTTGATTTCGCGGGCGGTGAAATACACCTTGATCAGCGGATACCCTGGCGCATCGTCGTACTGGCCGATACCCAGCGGCGCGATGCGAAACAGGTCGGAAACGTCCTGCACGCCCCGGCGCCCCTTGATCACATCGTCGCGGATGGTGCCGTTGCCGGTAAAGGCCAGGTCGCTGCCGG
>DATDTH010000507.1:0-3253 GCA_035290985.1 Pseudomonas sp.
CATGGGCGATCAGGGTGCCGTTGACCAGTACGTCCAGCGGCTCGCCGGCCAGCCGATCGAGCTCGATGACCGAGCCCTGGTTCAGCTGCAACAGGTTGCGAATGGTGATGTCGGTGTTGCCGACCTCCATGGAGATCGACACCGGGATGTCCAGTATCACATCCAGGTTCGGCCCCTCCAGGCTCACCGGCAGGTTGGTCTTGGGCATGCTGCCGAACTCTTCCATGGGCGCGCGCGGCGCCGAAGGTTCGGCGGGACGCGCGCTCTGGGCCATCATGGCGTCGATATCGTCCTGACTGGCATCGCCCGCCTCGGACAGGGCCGCCGCCCATTCATCGGCCAGGGCCTGCTCCTCGGGACTGGTGTGTTCGTTTTCGTCGGCCATCGGGGATCCTCGGCTGGCTGGTAATGGGGAAGGACTGGCCCATTATGGACTGACCCATAGTGGGCTGGCCCATGGTGGGCTAGCGCGGGCGCTCGATCGGTTCTATCACCTGGAACGCCAGGTTGCCCTTGTGCGCGCCCAGCTTGACCTTGAAGGCCGGCACGCCATTGGCGCGCATCAGCACTTCCTGGGGAATATCCACCGGAATCACGTCGCCCGGCTGCATGTGCAGGATGTCGCGCAGGCGCAACTGCCGGCGCGCCACGGTCGCACTCAGGGGCACGCTGACTTCAAGAATGTCTTCGCGCAGGGCCTTGACCCACCGCTCGTCCTGGTCGTCGACGTCCGACTGGAAACCGGCGTCGAGCATGTCGCGGATCGGCTCGATCATCGAGTAGGGCATGGTGATGTGCAGGTCGCCGCCACCGCCGTCCAGTTCGATATGAAAGGTGGAGACCACTATGACTTCGCTGGGGCTGACGATATTGGCCAGCGCCGGGTTCACCTCCGAGTTGATGTACTCGAAGTTGACGTCCATCACCGCGTGCCAGGCCTCCTTCAGGTCGACGAACGCCTGGTCGAGCACCATGCGCACCACCCGCAGCTCGGTGGGGGTGAATTCGCGCCCCTCGATCTTGGCATGCCGGCCGTCGCCGCCGAAGAAATTGTCCACCAGCTTGAACACCAGCTTGGCGTCCAGGATGAACAGCCCGGTGCCGCGCAAGGGCTTCATCTTCACCAGGTTGAGGCTGGTGGGCACATAGAGCGAATGCACGTACTCGCCGAACTTCATCACCTGCACGCCGCCCACCGCCACATCCGCCGAGCGGCGCAGCAGGTTGAACATGCTGATGCGGGTATAGCGAGCGAAGCGCTCGTTGATCATTTCCAGGGTCGGCATGCGTCCACGGACGATGCGATCCTGGCTGGACAGGTCGTAACTCTTGACGGTGCCGGGCTCGGCAGCATCCTCGGTCTCGACCATACCATCATCGACGCCATGCAGCAGCGCGTCGATCTCGTCTTGGGACAGCAGGTCTTGCACGGCCATCAGGATGCTCTCACTGCAAAACGAAGTTGGTGAACAGCACTTGCTCGACGGCCAGCTTGCCGGTTTCCTTCTGCGCCAATTCCTGCACGCTGGCGGTGGCCTGCTGGCGCAGCATCTCCTTGCCCACGGGCGTTACCAGGGCATCGAAATCCTGACTGGAGAACAGCATCACCAGGCGATTGCGCAACAGCGGCATATGCACCTTCAAGGCATCCAGGGCCAACTGGTCCCGCGCCATCAGGGCGACGCTGACCTGCATGTAGCGCTGGCGGCCCTTCTGATTGAAGTTGACCACGAAGGCCGGGGCCAGCGGCTCATAGATGGCCTGCTGCTTGCCTGGCGGCGCCTGCGCGGCGGCACCCTCCTCGGCCTCGGCCTCATGCTCGCCGTCGCCCTTGTTCAGCAGGAACCAGGTTCCACCAATGGACAAGCCAACCACCAGCAGCAGCGCCACCACCACCAGGATGATGAGTTTCAACTTGCCCTTGCCGGCCGGTGCGGCCTCGGCAGCGGGTGGGCTCTGCGGCGCGTCTTTCTTAGCCATGCCAATTATCCGTCACTGATCGGAGTCTTATCCGTATTCATCGGGTTGGAGCAAGGGTCGTGCCAGTCCCGCAACAGGACCGGCGCGAAGAACCTCGCTCGCGCAGCGGATATACCAGGGTGGCCGGGCGCTGTCACGTTAAACGAGGCAACGCTCGCCGGATCGGCAATCGGTCCCTCGGAGTCTAGGGGATTTTTACCCTTAGCGGCGCAGCCGATATGGAGGGGGCGATCATCCAGCAGCGTATAGCAGGCCGTTAGGCGTAATAGTCCACTAGCCCGCGCCCACCCGCCGCACCGCCGCTGCGCACCTCGCTGACGCCCAGGCTCAGGGGCTCGTCAGCGTTGCCCGCGCCATCAGCCTGACCACGCCGACCGCCGCCACGCTCGTCACCGCCCTGGCCCTGCCAGCCCCGGTTGAGGGATTGGTCGGAGACGCTGACATCCAGTTGGTTCATACCCTGCTGGCTGAACAATTCGCGCAGCCGGTGCATCTGCCCATCGAGGGCCTCGCGCACCTGGGCGTTGGGGCTGGCGAAGCTCACCTGGGTCTGGTCCTGGTTCACGCTGATCCGCACTTCCAGGCGGCCCAGCTCGGCCGGATCGAGTTGGATCTCGGCGGATTTGAGGTTCTGGCTGGACAGCCACATCACCCTGTCCACCACCGCTTCGCTCCAGGCCCCCTGCTGCATCGGCACCGGCATCCCGGGAATCAGCGCGGCGCGCTGGGTCGGCGTGGGCTGCTGGGTCATGGCCTGGCCCAGGGCGCCGAGTCGGCTACTGTCGAAACGGCTTTCGCCGACGCTCTCCTTCAGGTTTTCCAGGCCGGCCACCCCATCCAGGGACAGATCGCTCGGCAGCAGATCCACTTCCCCCTCGCCGGCCGGTGGCAACTGCTCCCCGGCCATGGCCGCCAGGGCGCCGGCAAAATTCTGTCCGGCATTCAGACTGGTTTGAGCCGCCAGCGCGCCCGGGCTGACCTGTTGCTGTGCTTGCGAAGCGGCCAATGCGGTCTTGCCAGCGGATTCCAGCGTCGGAGACAGGGGCAGCGGGGGCATGGCCACGACCTCGTCCTGGGCCGCATCCTGCGCCACTGGCACCGGCACAGACAGCCCAAGAACGCTCGCCGGCAGGAGTCCGACCGAGGCTTCGCCCTCTAGCGCCGGGTCCGCGGCCTGGTCCTCGCCCTGCAACTGGCCGGTCATGCCCAGCAACAGCAGCGGATCGAGCACCGGCTCAGTCGGCAAAGGCTTGCCGCTATCGGCAATCAGCGG
>DATDTH010000508.1:0-13731 GCA_035290985.1 Pseudomonas sp.
GCAGCCGGTATGACGCAATGCTGCATGCCAACCTTCCATTCTTCGTACTCGATGGGCAACCCGCTGCAAGGATCGTTGGCCTCAAGAACTTCGATAGATACTCGCGATCAGCAAAACGGCCAGACGTAAAGCAACGGTTGCCGGCACTCCCTGGGGGGCGCTTTTTCGTAGCCTCATCCACTGCGGACCCAGTTGCTCAGGAGCCCGGCGCGCCAGAGACACCCGAGGTGCTATCGACGTACCGAGAGTCAGTAAAAAACATCTCAGACCGATAGATTACCCTTCAAAATCAACAGCTTAGACTTCGCATAATAAGGATTATGTTCAATGATTAGCACCCTAATAATTATGGTGCTAAGATTATCTCTTCATGCTCTGATGTGACGCCTGATGAAAAAGTAGAAAATGACTGATTAAAAAAAATACCAAGATATCAGTGAGATGCAGCATTCTCCGCTGTCAAGGTTTCCCTTGCCCCCCCTCGTTAACGGTTAAAAAAGGAGAATCCTGATGAGGCTTTTGCCTGTTTAAAAAGCCTAAAAAGAAGACTAAATACTGTGCTATTTTTCAAGAGTACTCGTGACTTCCTTTTAGACCAATGGGATCGTCAATGTCAAAAGTCATAGACCCTCGGCCTGTCCTTGCTGGTCCCGAAAGTATGTCTCTCGATCTCGGGCTGTACTACGCTCGCTACCCCTGCATCGAAGCCTTCCTCAGTAGTCTCTCCGCTAATCTTGATGTAGAAACGGACTTAAAATGCGCTATCCGCTTTCTTGCATATCATAGTCACCCGCTTGGAACCTTTAATAATTACCGAACATTCGTTGAACGTTTGCTCCTATGGAGCTGGATTGTCGCCGAAAAAACTGTACTGACACTAGATAAAGAGACGTTTACGAATTTTATTACTTTTTGCAAGATGCCACCTTCAAATTGGGTTGGATTTTCTACAACCGCTAGATTCGCTCAAGTCGATGGTAATTCGGTTTTCAATGAATCATGGCGGCCTTTCAATATTCGAGCATCTAAAGATGTAGGGGCGCGCAGCCCTAAAGTGGAAACCTTGCGTTTCATTCGTAGCGTTTGTAGTTCATTTTATGGTTTTCTCTGCGAGGAAGATGTGATAGCGATAAATCCAGCTATATCATCACGAACTTTCTATGGAAGAGGAATGCGCGCTACTTACCCTGTGGAACGATATTTAACTTCCGAGCAATTAGGTCAGGTTCTGCAAGCGCTAGAATTTCATGCGCTGGGTGATCCTGCTGGTGAGCGTGCTCTTTTTATAATAGCAGCAACGACTCTTATGTGTTTGCATGCTGCAGACCTTGCAAATGCTGATAACTACTGCCCATGCATGAATTGCTTTGTTCTAGACGATGCCAGATGGTGGTTGATACTAGAGGCGCCAGGTCGGCTGCTAAGGAAAGTTGAAGTCACTCCAGAGTTCCTGCCCTACTTGAGACGCTATCGAAAAAGCCGAGGACTACCCCCGTTCCCAGAGCAGAACGAAGAAATCCCTATCTTGGAGGCTAGTCACGGGCGCCCCGGTCTTTCCGTGCGACAAATACGAAGCATTGTTAAAGAAGCGCTTATGAAAGCTCATGCAAGCATTACTTCTACAGACAAAGGCGGTGAGCACTGGAATATCCTGCTTGGTGGCAGTATGCGTTTTTTGAAAGAAAGCGGCGCAAAGATTCGTGCGCAAAGCTTCCGCCCTGCCGAGTTGCAGAAATATCTAGGCATTTTCAGCTTGGCTTATACCTATGGAAGGTATTATGGTTGATAGAGCGTTCCCCGCTAGCTTAAATTCCTGGCCTATAAGCTTCTCTGGCGGGACGCCCGGCAGACTCATTTCTCCCATTTAAAAATCCGACTCCAATCGTAACTGCATGTTATTAAACGTATTATTTGTAAGGATCATGGGGTTACAGATTTTAAGAAGGACAGCGAGGATTGATCGGAGAAATCTAAGCAATATCCGATAATCACCAGACCCGGATATTGCTCTATACTACGCTGAAAGACCGATATAGACGCATTCGCCCAGGTTGAACCACTTCATGTCGCAGCATCCCCAGCCGCTTTTCGAGACCTTTGATCGCTTCCACGAACTCAACTTTCTTCACCTCAATGGCGAGCTTCCAGCGGTTCGGGACTTCCTCCATGGTTGTGCCGATGAGCTCCAGGCCGTCGAGGGCTATCGCGCCGTTCGGGGATTTCTGAAGTCCTACGCCGGCAACGAAGCCACGTTCAACTCCTATCGAACCCACGTCGAGCGGCTGCTGCTCTGGTCCCTACTGGTGGCTGTCAAGCCCCTTGTTGAACTGCGTCGCCGGGACGCCGAGGCCTTCATGGAGTTCTGCCTCAACCCGCCCGCCGACTGGATAGGTCCGGTCGTAAAGTCCCGCTTACTGCGCGTGGGTGGTCGCAAGAAGCTCGACACGGACACCTACATCGTCAATTTGCAATGGCGACCTTTCAGTCACACTGTGGCCAAGCGCGAACGCAAGATTGCCGAAGAGGCCGTTGCCGCCCTTCCCTCCCGTCCCTACCGCTTGTCCCAGGGATCGGTGGCTCAGGTATTCGCAGTCTGCGGCAGCTTCTTCCAACACGCGATTGATGAGGGTCTCACCGAGGTGAACCCCTTCCGGGCGGTAAAACAGAAATCCATCTACAAGCAACGCAACACCTTGGATGTGGCGTCACGTTCCCTGACTCCGCTGCAGTGGAGCTACGTGATCGAGACTGCCGAGCAGATGGCCGCGACCGACCCGACACACGAACGCACTCTGTTCATCGTTGCGACTCTGTTCTCCATGTACCTGCGAGTCTCCGATCTGGTCGGGCGTGACAACTGGACGCCTACCATGGGCGACATCCGCCGCGATAGCATGGGCAACTGGTGGTTTCATGTGGTGGGCAAAGGCAACAAGGCCGCCAAGATCAGCATCCGCGACGAATACATCCAGAACTACCTGATACGCTATCGCCAGCATTTACAGCTCTCCCCCCAGCCATCTGCCCACGAGAAAACACCGTTGATCAGTTCCCTGAAGGGGCGTGGTGGGCTATCTGATCGACATATTCGCCTGCTGCTCCAAGGGCTATTTGATCGCGCTATGGGGCGTATGGCTGAGGAAGGCTGGAGCGATGACGAAATAGACCAGTTGCGTTCAGCTTCACTGCATTGGTTACGCCACACCTCCGCAACCTTTGATGCACCATATCGAGAGATGAAGGACCTCCAGGCTGACCTTCGTCACAATAGTCTCAGCACTACCCAAAATACGTACTACAACTCGCTGGACGAACAACGGGCACACTCGGTGAAAAGCCTTCCAATCAGACGTTAGACGCCCATTAAACACACACTTGTTTAGCCATCGCGCATAGCTTGAGAACGAGAAAATTTTCCTTGGCTCAGGTGATGGGTGAGTTATGCAACCAGCGCATGCTCGACCTCGACTCGCGGACATGCCATCTGCTTGCTGGCGCGTTTCTGCGCCAGCAAGAAATCAGGAGGTCGCGCTTCCGTCGTCATTGAAAAAGTCATCACGGGAGATGCGTCCGAAATCGCTGAGGTCTTGGTCTTACTGGTCTTCAGCGACCGTCTCGAAGATCGTCGATCATTGCAGCCTTCGTGCTGTACTTGGCTCCGAGATGTACCAGCCTCTCGATGTTCGCGGCAGTGAAGAACTGGTGGCCGGCAGCGATGACTCTCTGTGCTTTGATAATCCCGTGCAGGACTTCACCCACCCATTTCGCAGGCTGCGATCTTCAGGCGTTGGGGTTCGACAAGGCCCGGTCTCATCGTACGGGGCGTCCTGATTATGATCCGGCTAATCTGCTCAAGATCTGTCAGTACGGCTACGTGCAGCGCAACCGTCACGTTCATTGAAAAGTATGGATGTGATGACCGGCGCCTCAGCACCTGCTAACCATCGAGTTGGCAGCCGCTTCGAGTCTCAAGGCTTTCTCATGATCCAACGCCTAGCCTAGGATCCGACTACGCACAGCGGATCGGCATCTATAGCAGCCGAGACCATGGTGGTTCCATAT
The DNA here is from genome assembly GCA_035290985.1 of Pseudomonas sp. GTDB lineage: Bacteria > Pseudomonadota > Gammaproteobacteria > Pseudomonadales > Pseudomonadaceae > Aquipseudomonas. Next base: position 4,063 of record DATDTH010000508.1, read on the forward strand.
GCCGGTTGCGAGCGGTCAACCAGAGCACCACACCCGACATGGGTGCGGTGCTCAGTTCCTGATAGCAGTGGATCAGCCGGCAGTCGATTCCAGAGGTTTCTCCATCAGCGTGCAGACCTGACCCGGCCGGTGCCAGAGAAAACCCATAATGGCGGCGGCGCCCACCAGCCCCGGCAGCGCGAACGCCAGAAAGCTCGCCTGCAACGGCAGTTGCGCGGCGTGCAAAGCTCCGCCCAGCAACGGGCCGATGATGGCGCCAATACGGCCAATTCCCATCGCCCAGCCCAGACCAGTGGAGCGGATATGCGCGGGGTAAAATTGCACGGCGCAGGCATTGGCGAGGATCTGCGTACCGATAGTGCAGGCCCCGGCCACGCCGATCAGCAGGTAGAGCACCGGCAGCGGTGACTTCAGCGCCAATAGACTCAGCGACAGCGCACCGGTGGCGAAGAACGCCAGGAGTACCCGACCCAGGCCTATGCGATCTCCCAGCCAGCCGCCGCCGATTGCCCCGAAGATGGCGCCGAAGTTCAGCACCAGCAGGAACGCCAGGCTGGAGTTGAGGCCGTAGCCGGCAGCGTTCATAAGCTTCGGCAGCCAGGAACTCAGGGCGTAGACCATCAGCAGGCAGCAGAAGAAGGCCACCCAGAGCATCAGCGTTTTCAGTGCGCGACCATCCTGGAACAACTGGGAGATGGCCACCTTGCCCGCCTGCCCCTTTGCCAGATTGAGCCGGTCGTGCATTTTGGGCACGTAGTCGGGCTCTGCCCTGGCCAGCAGCTCTTTGGCGCGTTCGACCTCCCCCTGGCGCAGCAGGAAGTTCAACGACTCCGGCAGCTGGCGCACCAGCAACGGCAGCACCAGCAGCGGTACAACCGCCACGAAGAACACCGATTGCCAGCCCCAGCTGGGCATCAACGCCATGCCCAGACCCGCAGAGAGCATGCCCCCCACCGAGTAACCGCTGAACATGATCGCCACCAGGGTGCTGCGGATTTTCTTCGGCGCGTACTCGTTCATCAGCGCCACCACATTGGGCATCACCCCACCGATACCAAGCCCGGCGAAAAAGCGGCAAATGGCAAACTCCTCGGGAGTGCGCGCGAATCCGTTGATCACGGTAAAACCGCTGAACAGGACCACACAGGTCATGATGGTCTTGCGGCGCCCGATCCGGTCCGACAGTGGGCCGAAGAACAGTGCACCGAGCATCATGCCCACCAATGCGCAGCTGCCTAGCAGACCGGCCTGCAGCGCAGAGAGGTTCCAGGCTTGCATCAGCGACGGCAGCACCACGCCGTAGATAACCAGATCATAGCCATCGAAGATAATGATCAGCGCGCACCAGAACAGCACGCGCCCGTGAAAGGTATTGAAGCGGGCCCCGTCAAGCAGGGCGGAAACGTCGATATCACGCATGGCATAGCTCTTCTTGTCATTGTTATAGAGCCGGAACCGGCATCGAGGCCGATTCCGGTAGAACGACGCGCAACTAGGCGCAGTGGCTCAGGGCTGTCCAACCTAGTCGAGCGCGGGCATCTCGCACGTCAGCGTCGAGGTCGTGGTTCCACAACCAGTCGAAGCGGCTAGCCAAGGTAGCTCCCAGCGCCTGTTTGTCATCACCCACTGCCGGGTCACGCAGTTCGTAAAGTTCACCGGCTTCCCAGGAGGTACGCTGCACGCGGCAGGCACGCGGGCGGCGCAAGGCGTCGTAGGCAGCCAGCAACTCATCGAGGTTGCCGCGACTCACCTGAACATCTCCCAGCAGGCGGGCGAGGAAGTAGGCGTCCTCGAGCCCCTGCCCTGCCCCGGCGCCCTGGTGCGGCAGCATCGCGTGGGCGGCATCGCCGATCAGCGCCACACGGCCGTGGACATAACCAGGTAGCTCGGCGAGGTCGTGCAGAGCCCAGTAGGTTGGCGAGGGAATGCACTCCAGCAGGATTCGCGCAGCATCGCCCCAGCCGACGAAGGCGTCGAGCATCTCACGCTGGCTGGCCTGACGAACCCAGGGCGAATTCTCGGGCCAGGTGGGCGCGGGCTGACTGCGGTCAGATACGAAGGCCACCACGTTGATGATGCGCCCCCGCTTAACCGGAAAGGTAAGGATGTGGCCATCCAGGCCCAGGTACATCTGCGGCACGTCCACCAAGTGCTCGTCAACGCCAGCGGCACGGTAGGCCTCGCGCAGGTGCAGGCTATCGATCATGCCACGGTAGGCGCAGGTACCACTGAAGCGCGGCACGGCGGGCGGGGCCCCGATACCCTCGAGGACATGGCCACGAATAGCCGATTTGATGCCATCGGCGGCGATCAGCAAGTCACCGCGATATTCACTACCGTCGGTAAAGCGCACACAGGCCTCATCGCCGTGCTGCTCCACGCCCACGGCGCGCTTATTGAATCGGGCAATGCCCTCCGGCAGTCGGCTGGCGAGCACGTCGAGGAAATCCGCCCGGTGCACCGAAGACTGCCCCACGCCAGGAGCCACGCTCGCGCCAATGTAACCGGCGTCGACGCTGCGGCGCCATTCGAACCACACGTCCTGCCAGGGCTCGGGGGTGCGATCGGCAACCTGGGCGTAAGGCTCTGCAATGCCGAGACCGGCAATGGCTCGCACCGCGTTAGCACCGAAGGAAACGCCCGCTCCCACCTCACCGAAGGCCGGTGCGGATTCGAAGAGCTGGACGTCGAGATGGGAATGGCGGCACAGATCCAGTGCCAGGGCGACGCCGGAAATACCGCCGCCGATGATGCCGATACGCAGGGCAGGCTTGGTGATCATGTTTGTACCCATGATGTTGTTGTTGGAGTGAAGTCATCATGGGCGCACGAGAAATATTGATAAATACCGCAGCCTGCATACAAACTATTTCAAACCTGAATATTCCTACCAACCTATGAGGCAGACCATGGACCTGCGCGACCTGGATCTGAACCTGCTAGTGGTGTTCAACCAGTTGCTGATCGACCGCCGCGTCTCCACCGCCGCGGAAAGCCTGGGTCTGACCCAGCCCACCGTGAGCAACGCCCTCAGGCGCCTGCGTACAGCCCTGCAGGACGACCTGTTCGTGCGTACCTATCAGGGTATGGAGCCTACCCCCTACGCCCAGCAACTTGCTGAGCCAGTGTCGCTGGCCATCCATACCCTGCGCGAGGCGCTGAGTCGCCAAGACAGTTTCGACCCGCTAACCAGCGAACGCACCTTCACCATCGCGATGACCGATATCGGTGAAATCTACTTCACCCCGCGCCTGATGGATGCCCTCTCCCGCCTGGCACCAGGCTGCCGCATCAGTACCGTGCGCAACACCTCCGTATCCCTGATCGAGGCGCTGCAGAGCGGCACCGTCGACCTCGCCGTAGGCCTGCTGCCACACCTGCAGGCAGGCTTCTTCACTCGCCGTCTGTTCCATCATCGTTACGTATGCATGTGTCGCAAGGACCACCCCGTCACCAGCGAGCCGCTCACGCTGGAGCGCTTCTGCGCTCACGGTCATGTGCGGGTCATCGCCGCCACCACCGGCCACGGCGAAGTGGACGCACACATGGCGCGTCTGGGGATAGAGCGGGACATCCGTCTCGAAGTGCCGCACTTCGTCGCTGTGGGCCATATTCTCCAGCGCACCGATCTGCTGGCCACGGTACCCGAGCGCTTTGCCGAGTGCTGCGTCCAGCCCTTCGGTTTGGTGGCCCTGCCCCACCCCGTGCAGCTACCGGAAATCGATATCAACCTGTTCTGGCACGCCAAGTATCACCGAGACTCCGCCAACCGCTGGCTCAGGCAACTGATGTTCGAGCTATTTGCGGACTGACGGCGCCCGAAGTGCCTGACAGCCCATTGCCTGCCATGAGGGATCGGGCTGACTGCCGAGTCCTGCGACGGACTCAATACACGCAGCTCTCGCCCTGGCGCAGATACACCAGGGTATGGATCTCGCCGTGTGAATCCTCATAGACCATGGTCGCCTCGCCCACCTCACAGCCCTGAGGCATCTCGATCGAAATGACCCTGGCGACATCCATGGCCTGGCCATAATGGTATGGCTGCGCATCGTCGGCGACTGCCCACTGAGCGACAAGTGTCACGCCGATCATCCAGTATCTTGCTTTCATGCTGCACCTCGTAATGACTCGATGAGCATCAGCTTAAGGAGTGGTTCCGGCAAGAAACAGCGAACTCCAGGCAAGGTAGTTTTGCCTTTAGCGTAATAATCGAAGAGCGCTAAGCGACAGGGCATCAACCCTGGCCACACCGGTTTGCTCCCAGGGTCACGCCCAATAGGTGGGGTTTTCCACCAGGGTTCGATTACCGCGGAATACCAGGGGTAATTGCTCCTTGAGGAACTCCACCCAGGTTCTCACCTTGGCATCGAGAAAGCGCCGCGACGGGTACAGCGCATAGATACCCCGCTCGTGCAGGCGATGTTCGGCCAGCAGGCGTACCAGTCGGCCCTGTGCGAAGGCCTTGGCCGCTATCAGGTCCGGCAGTACGCAAATACCCATACCCTCTCCTGCCGCCTGGGCCATCGCCTCGGCGACGTTGACCTGAAATGTTTCTCCCAGACGGATCGCCCGCTCGACGCCGTTGTCGGTAAAGGTCCAGCTGTCGCCAAAAACCGGGTCGAGCAGGCGCAGGCAGCGATGCTGGCTCAGCTCGTCGAGAGTCATCGGAATACCGTGCTGCCCCAGGTAGCTCGGCGCCGCACAGACCACGCTGTAGGTAGTGCCGAGCAGTTGAGCGACCAGTTCGGAGTCGGGCAACTCCCGGGCCAGAGTAATGACCACATCCTGCCCCTCCTCGAGCAGGTCAGGGTGGCGCTGGGAGAGCGTCAGCTCAAGGTTCACTTCCGGGTAGAGCTCGCTATAGCGGGCGGCCAAGGGTGCAAGTAGATGGGTGCCCAAACCGGTGATCGCGTGCACCCGCAGGCGCCCCCTGGGCATCAGGTAGGAACCACCGGCCTCGGCGCCAGCGTCTTCCAGCTCGCTGAGAATATGCCGACAGCGCTCCAGGTAACGGCTGCCTACCTCGGTCAGCCCCAGCCGGCGGGTGGTACGTTGCAGTAGGCGTGCCTGCAGATGACTTTCGAGTTCGGACACCTGCCGCGACACCTGCGCGGTGGACAAGCCCAGCGTCTGTGCAGCAGCCGTGAAGGTGCCCGCGTCCACCACGCGAGTAAACACCCGCATTGCCTGAAAAACATCCATCTGACTGTTACCTATTTAGTAAGTGTTCTTTGCATAAGACGGCTATTTTTGCATGAAAGCATGGGAAATATACTGCCGCCTTCGCGGGCCGGCCCGGACTTTCCAGCGTGCGCCCGTCCCCCGACGCTTTGCTTAACCGAGGTATTCATGACTCCCGATCAACGATTTGCCCGCTGGGTTCAAATCGCTATCTCGGCCCTAGCCTGTTGCTTCATCTACTTCCTAACCGCCGACCTGAGCATGCCGTTGACACCACAGGCGCAGTTGACCCGACCGGTACTGAAGGTCGCGCCGCGGGTCGCAGGCCAGGTCAGTGAGCTGGCGGTGAGCAATAACCAGTACGTACAACCTGGCCAGTTACTGTTTCGCCTCGATCCGCAGCCATTCGAGCTGGAGGTGCAGCGGGCCGAGTTGGCGCTCGAACAGGCACACCAGGACAACACTGAACTCGATGCCCTGCTGGCCGCCGCCCGTGCCGAGGTCAGCGCGGCCCAAGCCAAGTCGAACGAGTCGGGCGCTCAGGCCCTACGCCTGTCGCGCCTGCTCGAACGCCAGCATGTCTCGCGCCAGGCCTACGATGCGGCCGAAGCGCAGCATCTGATGGCCCAGGCCCAACTGCGTACGGCGCAGGCCAGAGTCCGTGAACTGCAGGCCCGTCGCGGCGGCGCCGACGGTGCCAATCTACGGCTACGCCAAGCCCGCAATGCACTGCTCCGGGCGCACCTGCAGCGGGACTACAGCGAGGTTCGCGCCGAACGTGGCGGCGTGCTCAGCAACCTGCAGCTCACCCCCGGCACCTTCGTCGCGGCAGGAACGCCGGTGGCCGCTCTGGTCGAGGACCGCCTGGACATCATCGCCGACTTCCGCGAGAAGTCCCTGCGCTACATCGGCGTCGACACCCCAGCCGTGGTCGTATTCGACGCCCGTCCAGGCGAGCTGTTCAGCGCCCGGGTCAGTCATTTCGACGCCGGAGTCCGGGAAGGCCAGATCGATGCCAACGGCGAGCTGGCAACGCCCGCGCAATCCGAGCGCTGGGTTCGCGACGCGCAACGACAACGCGTGCACCTGGCACTCGATGAAGAGCTGCCGTTCCTGCTGCCCACCGGGGCTAAGGCCACGGTTCAGCTGAAGCCCTTCGACAACCCGCTGGTGAACCTCGCCGCTACGCTGCAGATCCGCCTGATCAGTTGGTTGCACTATGTCTACTGAACCCTCCGCGGCGGCACACACACTTGCCGAAAGGGCCACAGCGCCCCGTTTGTCACTGGGCAAGAACGACCTGCGCCAGTGTCTGCGCATCGCCACTGGCGGCAGTCTGGCCTTTGTCCTGTGCAAGCTGTTCGACCTGCAGTACGGTGCCTTCTTCTGCGTCTATCCGATGCTACTGCTCGGCCTGGTGCCGCGCCTGACTGCCCACCTGATGCGCCAGTTCTTCACCCAGGGACTGGTCGTCAGCCTGGAGGTCGCGTTGCTCTACGGTCTGTTCGGCGGCCGACCGCTGCTGATGATTCCGCTGGTGTTCTTGCTGTTTCTCTACCGTTTCGCGCTGATGGCCAGCGGCCCGAACTTCCTGTTCGGCGCCCTCGGCGCAGTATTTCTGTCGATCCAGCTGAACTTCGCCAGCTACCCGCACACCGACGTCATCGCCATGCTTGGGAGCAATGGCCTGGCCATCGTGCTGGCCGCAGCGATCGCCGTGCTGATGTTCTACCTGTTTCCCGACTGCGAGCCGCGCCCCGCACGCACGCCGCCGCCCAAAGACCGCGCCAGTCGGCGCCACGAGGCACTGCTCGGGGCAACGGTGGCGACGCTGTCGTTCAGCGTATTCCAGTGCCTGGATCTGCAGGACTCGCTGTCGGCTCAGGTCGCCAGCATCCTGCTGTTGTTTCCCATGCACTGGAACGGCTCACGCTTCGCCGGCCGTACCCGTGCGCATGGCACCCTGCTCGGCTGCGTGATTGCCCTGCTGATCATGCTGCTGCTCTATGATCACCACGACCTACTGCCGCTGGTCGCCCTGCTGCTATGGATCGCCGCCATGGTCTGCGCGCGCTGGCACATGCTGGAAAAGGGGGTGCCCGGCGTCGGCTTCGGCGCTTTGACCACCCTGGCCATCCTGTTCGGCCAGTCGCTTACGCCCAGCCACGACATCATATTTGCGACCCTCTACCGGCTGAGTTCGGTGTGTGTCTCGGTGCTGTTGACCCTGTTCGTCGTGTTCATGGTGCACCGCTTGCTCAACCGCTTTGTCACTACTCGCCACAGCAGCCATTGAAGCCAACAGCTGCGGCCACGGCGATTGTCAGATCAGCGCGCGTTTTTCCTGCTCGTACACAAAGCCGGCGACCGCGCACCGCTACAATTTGTTATCACGCGTGCAACACTTTCGCGGCAAGACGCGCTTGGCCGTGGATCCGAGCGTTTTACGATCATCTGGGAGAAATGATGCGAACGCGCGTGAACCGGCGAATCCACTTGCTCCGCCGGCCCCGAAACATCAGAAGGGATAAGGCTGATCAGATGGCTCAACAGTGACCCACTTGATTTCTGTGAACTCGTCAATCACAGCGCTTCCATCGAAACGGCCGTATCCACTCTGCTTCATACCACCATAGGGGGCCTGCGCTTCGTTTTGTACGGTGGCGCCGTTGATGTGGACACAACCTGCATCCAACCGACTTGCCAGCTCAAGCGCTTTGGAGACATTGGCGCTGAAAATTGCAGATGAGAGGCCATAAGCCGTGTCATTGGCCACTTCCAACGCCTCCTCTGCCCCGTCGACACGAACGATCGTGGTAATAGGACCAAAGGTTTCCTCGTCGTAGATTTCCATGTCCTTGGTCACGCGGTCGACTAGCGTGGGCTGCATCAAGGCACTGTCGGCGATACCGCCCGCGGCGATGACAGCCCCTTTGCCGAGCGCATCTTCGATCAGATGGTTGATCCGCTTTACCGAGCCCTGGGCGATGACCGGTCCGACTACGCAGGTCGGAGATGCGGTGGGGTCGCCAAGCTCCAGTTTGCCGATTCGCTCGGAAAACTTACTCACGAATTCGTCGGCAACACGCTGATCGACCACGAAACGCTCGGTCGACATGCAGATTTGCCCTTGATACAGGAACGAGCCGAATACTGCGGCATTCACTGCGCCGTCGATATCGGCATCCTCCAGCACTACGAAAGGAGCCTTGCCACCCAACTCCAACAAACAGCGCTTGAGATGGGACGCACAGGTTTCGGCGATCATGCGGCCGACCTTGGTGGAGCCCGTGAAGTTGACCCGGCGCACGGTATCGTGGGCCACCAACGCTTCGGTGACAGCCGATGCGTCTTCGGGCGCGGTAATCAGGAAATTGAGCACACCCGCCGGCAGGCCTGCCTCAATGAAGGCATCGGCCACAAGGGCATGAGTGCGAGGACTGTTTTCCGAGCCTTTGAAGATCACGGTATTGCCGCACGCCAGCGGATACGCGATAGCGCGAGCCCCCAGGATCACCGGCCCATTCCACGGCACAATGCTCAGCACGGTGCCCACCGGCTGGCGAAGCGTCAACGAGAAAGCGCCAAGCTTATCGGTTGGAATCGTCTCACCCTTGATTTGAGTAGTGAGCGCTGCAGCCTCGCGCAGCAGATTCGCCGATGCACCTACGTTGAACTGCGCCCAGAGCTGCGATGCGCCAATTTCCTCAGCCATGATCCGGCAGAATTCCGACATCTTGGCCTCGAGGACATCCGCTGCTGCGAGCAGGAGACGACGCCGCTCGGTCGGTCCGGTCTTGGACCATTTGCGGAATGCTCGCTCGGATGAGGCCGCGAGCCGTTTTGCGTCTTCCAGGGTGCAGGCAGCCGCAGTGCTGACCAGTTTGGCGGACACAGGGTCAAGCCGTTGGATCGTCTTGCCTCCGGTAGCGTCCAGCTTGATATTGTCGATTACCAGTTGTGCACTCATTTCTAGACCTTTTAGACAGTAGGAAAATTGTGTGACGCGACCGCATTCAGTCGGCAGCTCCGGGCATACGCAGAATGGGACTGCGCTGCGCAGCTGCGTCAGTGATTGCGCGACTACGCGTAGCCGGATCTGCTACCCGGCTATTGAAGATGGGCGTTGTGCCCACCCTGCGAGCCAACTCCAGGCGAGAAGGCATCACGTCCACGGCAATGGCGGAGTCATGCGGCCAGGGCCGCTTTCCAGCCTAAACGGCTGTAGGCCAAGTTCAGGTCTTGCTGCAGATCGTGATTCCACAGCCAGTCGAATCGGCTGACGAAGACTGCGTCACAACGATGGGGTCGCAAGGTGCCCACTTCAGCGATAGCCCGCTAACCCAGCAGCTCGACCATGTCCTGGGTCAAGGTGCGCTGCTCATTCAGGCGCCGAACGATGCGCTCGACCGTCTCCAGCCGCACCGCGGCGCCGGCACGCATCTCTGCCATGGCGCCCAGGGCCGCGGCGGACTTCTCCAGGCC
>DATDTH010000509.1:0-6552 GCA_035290985.1 Pseudomonas sp.
GAACAGGCGGCGCCGAGCGACAAGACGCTCAAGCTGGATATCGACAGCCTCACCCTCAGCAATGCCCGCATCGATTACCACGACGCCAAAAGCGGCCAGCAGTACACCGCCGAAGGCATCGAGCTGAGCACCGGCGCGATCCGCGAAGGCGCCGGCATCCCGCTGAAACTGACCGCCTTCTTCGGCACCAACCGGCCGGTGCTGCGCGCCCGCACCGAACTGCAGGGCGAACTGCGCTTCGACCGCGGCCTCAAGCGCTACCAACTGGAGGACCTCAAGCTGTCCGGCGAAGCCTCGGGCGAGCCGCTGCAGGGCAAGACCCTGGTCTTCTCCGCCCAGGGCCAGTTGCTCCTCGACCAGGCCGCCCAGGTGGCCGAATGGAACGGCCTGAAGCTGTCGGCCAACCAGTTGCGCGCCCTTGGCGAACTCAAGCTGCGTGACCTGGACAAGGCGCCGAAACTCTCCGGAGGCCTGTCCATCGCCCAGTTCAACCTGCGCGAATTCCTCGACGGCATAGGCCAGACCCTGCCGCCGATGAGCGATGCCAAGGCCCTCGGCCAGGTCGAACTGGTCACCCGCCTGGTGGGCAGCCCGACCAGCCTGGCCCTGGAAGAGCTGACCCTGAAGCTGGACGACAGCACCTTGAACGGCAGCCTGGCCGTCAGCGATTTCGCCAAGCAGGCCCTGCGCATCCAGCTCAAGGGCGACCAGTTGAACCTCGACCGCTACCTGCCGGCCAAGCCCGTGGAAAAACCCGACTCGGCGCGCAAGGCCGAAGTGCGCGACAGCGTCGCCGCCGCCGGACAGAACGGCACCAGCCCGCTGCCCAGCGTACCGACCCAGCAAGCCTGGAGCGCCACGGAAGTCCTGCCCATCCCGGCGCTGCGCAAGCTCGACCTGCAACTGAATCTCGGCTTCGACCAACTGACCTACGAGCAACTGCCCATCGCCAACCTGCTACTCAAGGCCCAGAGCAAGAGCGGCCTGGCGACCCTGGAAAACCTGCGCGGCGATCTGTACAACGGCAACTTCGAGGCCAGCGCCAGCCTCGATGCCCGTCCCGCCGTACCGCTGCTGATCCTGAACAAGCGCCTCAGCCGCCTGCCGGTGGAAAAACTGATCCGCGCCCAGGGCGAAAAACCGCCGATCAAGGGCCTGCTCGACCTCACCACCACCCTGACCACCCAGGGCAACAGCCAGAAAGCCTGGGTCGAGGGCCTGAACGGCAGCGCCACCTTCAGCCTGAGCGACGGCATGCTGCTCGACGCCAACCTGGAACAGCAGCTCTGCCAGGGCATCGCCACCCTCAATCGCAAGTCCCTGAGCGGCGAGCCCCGGGGCAAGAACACCCCCTTCGAGGAGCTCAAGGGCAGCCTGGAGTTCGTCGACGGCGTGGCCCACAACCCCGACCTGATGGCACGCATTCCGGGCCTGGCGGTCAAGGGCGACGGTGATCTGGACCTGCGCGTGCTGGGCCTGGACTACCGCATCGGCATCGTCATCGAAGGCGACAAGGGCGAGATGCCCGACCCGGCCTGCCAGGTCAACGAGCGCTATGCCGGGATCGCCTGGCCGCTGCGCTGCCGCGGTCCCCTGGAGCTGGGCGCCAAGGCCTGCCGCCTGGACCAGGAGCGCATGGGCAAGGTCGCCGCCAAGCTGGCGGGCGACAAGCTCAGCGAGAAGCTCGAGGAAAAACTCGGTGACAAGGTCAGCCCGGAACTGAAGGACGCCCTCAAGGGCCTGTTCAAGCAATGAACCCCGAGCAGTTCGGCGACGCGGTACTGGACTGGTACGACCAGCACGGGCGCAAGGACCTGCCCTGGCAACAGGGCATCAACCCCTACCGGGTCTGGGTCTCGGAGATCATGCTGCAGCAGACCCAGGTCAGCACGGTGCTCGGCTACTTCGACCGCTTCATGACCGCCCTGCCGACGGTGCAGACCCTGGCCGCCGCCGCCGAGGACGAGGTGCTGCACCTGTGGACCGGCCTGGGCTATTACACCCGCGCCCGCAACCTGCAGAAGACCGCCAAGCTATTGGTGGCCGAACAGGGTGGCGAATTCCCCCGGGACCTGGAGCGCCTGATCGAACTGCCGGGCATCGGCCGCTCCACCGCCGGGGCCATCGCCAGCCTGAGCATGGGCCTGCGCGCGCCCATACTCGATGGCAACGTCAAACGGGTGCTCGCGCGCTATGTCGCCCAGACCGGTTACCCGGGCGAGCCCAAGGTGGCGAACCAGCTCTGGGCGGTGGCCGAGCGCTTCACCCCCCAGGCCCGGGTCAACCACTACACCCAAGCGATGATGGACCTGGGCGCCACCCTCTGTACCCGCAGCAAGCCGAGCTGCCTGCTCTGCCCCCTGCGCAGCGGCTGCCGGGCACACCTGCTGGGCCGCGAAAGCGCCTACCCAGTGCCCAAGCCGCGCAAGGAGCTGCCGCGCAAGCGCAGCCTGATGCCCCTGCTGGCCAACCGCGACGGCGCCATCCTGCTCTACCGCCGGCCCTCCAGCGGCCTCTGGGGCGGGCTCTGGAGCCTGCCGGAGCTGATGGCCGGCGACGAGCTGGACGGCCTGGCCCAGCGCCATGGCCTGACCCTGGGCACCCGCCGCGAACTGCCGGGTCTGCTGCATACCTTCAGCCACTTCCAGCTGGCCATCGAACCCTGGTTGATCCAGGTCGAGCACGCCACGACCGGCGTGGCCGAGGGCGACTGGCTCTGGTATAACCTCGCCAGCCCGCCGCGCCTGGGCCTTGCCGCTCCGGTCAAGAAGCTGCTCAAGCGCGCCGCAGATGTTCTGAATGCAGGAGAGTCGCCATGACCCGCACCGTGAATTGCCGCAAGCACAAACAAGAACTGCCTGGCCTGGACCGTCCGCCCTATCCGGGCGCCAAGGGCGAGGACATCTTCAACAACGTGTCCAAGCAGGCCTGGGACGAATGGCAGAAGCACCAGACCCTGCTGATCAACGAGCGCCGGCTGAACATGATGAACGCCGAGGACCGCAAATTTCTCCAGGGCGAGATGGATAAATTCCTCTCCGGCGAGGAGTACGCCCAGGCCGAAGGCTACGTGCCGCCCAGCGAATAACCCGGCTTCCAGCCTAAGCGCCCGAAATAATTAAATATTTTCAGCGCCCAGGCTTGACACTCGAGCGCCAAATCCGTCTAATACGCGCCGTTGCCCAGATAGCTCAGTCGGTAGAGCAGGGGATTGAAAATCCCCGTGTCGGCGGTTCGATTCCGTCTCTGGGCACCATTAATACCGAACAAAAAGCCTCAGCCATGCGCTGGGGCTTTTTGCATTCCGGGGTAGTGAAATCCCCGCGTGGGGGCGCTCCCGATCTGGCATGAGCGCTTTCGTAGGGCGGGTTAGCGTAGGATGGGTGGGGCCGCCTAGGTTGAGCGCAGCGATACCCATGCTGAAAGCCGGCCTGACAAGCCACGCCGCCCCCGCCGCGCGGCGTAACCCGCCAATGACTTCTCCTGAAGACCGGCCTCACTCAGAAAGAACCCTGAGGCCACCCAGGGAAACATGACAGCCCACAGGGCAATAGGCCATTATCGGGACCGGCCGCTGGCGGGGCTCTCCGCTCGTGGTTTTTTCGACTGCGCCAAAGTGCGCCTATCCCTCGGAGCGATGCAACGCCGCTCCTGATTTTCTACACCGACACGTGTTGCCAAATGGCACAAGCGACAGGACGTTCATCATGAGAATGCTAATTGGGGCTCTGCTATTGGCCGCCATAGGCGGCTGCAGCATCAAGCAAAACGTGACCCCGGCCGCCATCGAAGCCGGCGCCACCACCGAGATTTGCATGATCCCGGCCCAGGGACTGCGGCCCGGCTTTCACAGCACCTACCGCGACCTCCTGACCAAGAAAGGCTTCACCGTCAAGGAACTGCATTCCAGCGCCAATCCATCGCTTTGCCCGCTCTCCACCACCTATGTGGGCAACTGGACCTGGGACCTCGCGTTGTACATGGTCTATGCCGACATCAAGGTCTTCCAGAATGGTCGCCAGGTTGGCCAAGCGATCTACGACGCCCGCTGGGGTGGCGGCCGAATGGATAAATTTATCGACGCCGAGTCGAAAATCACCGAGCTGGTCAATCAGCTGTTTCCTGCCGGCGCCATGGCCATTGCGCCCGCCACGACCCCGATCAGCCCGCTCCAGCCACTGTCCAAAGCCGCCTATCAGGAGCAACGGTTGCAGCACCTTATGCAGCAGAACCTGCCCTATGAGGAATACCAGCGGCAGCACCGGGCAATCATGGCGCAGTAACAGCCCGGGACCGCGTCAGGGCTAGATGTTCGACGCAACGACCGACTTGGCGTGGCGCCTCCAGGATTCGCGGGTTTCACCCGCCCTACGAAAAGCGCCTCGATCCGTTCGATTTATTCGCTGGCTTCCAGCTCCGTAGGGTGCGCTGTGCGCACCGTTGCGCTTCGGCTAAACCTGCTGCCATCGGGTGCAACCGGGGCTCCGCTTATTGTCGGGTTACGCCGCGCGGCGGGTGCGCCGTGGTTTGTCGGGCCGGCTTTTTGCGCGGCTAACCCGACCTACGAAAAGGGCCTCGGCGAAACCTATAGATCAGGGTGCAACGGTCCCCCTACGGACCGCGTTTCTTCTAGCGAGCCCTGAGCCCCTCACCCCCGCGCTGGTCACCCGCCCGGAACATTAGCGATAGCCCAGGGTCGTCCGCATATCCGCCCTCTGCACGGAGTGCAGCCGTGAACGCATCGACGATCCACACCTCGAACCACAGGCGCCACGGCGAATACCGGGACGCTATCGCGCACCTTTTGCGCCACTACGCCGAGCCGCTGCCCGCGCTGGACAGCCCGGCCTTCGGCGAGCTCTTCGATCGCTACGGGGATGCCCGCGTCGTGCTGATCGGCGAGGCGAGCCACGGTACGTCCGAGTTTTACCGAACCCGCGCCGCCATCACCCGCCGGCTGATCGAGCAGCACGGCTTCACCCTGGTCGCCGTCGAGGCCGATTGGCCGGATGCCAACCAGATCGACCGGCATATCCGCGGACTGGGTCCCTCGGCCTGGCGGGAAAAAGCCTTCACGCGCTTTCCCACCTGGATGTGGCGCAACACCGACGTGGCGCACTTCGTCCACTGGCTGCATCAACACAACCGGGAGCTGGCGCTGGAGCAGCGCGTCGAGTTTCGCGGCCTGGATGTCTACAGCCTGCGCGGCTCCATCGCCGCAGTACTGGACTACCTGGATCAGGTGAACCCGGAACAGGCTCGCCAGGCGCGCCAGCGCTACGCCTGCCTCACCCCCTGGCAGGACGAACCGGCGCGCTATGGCCAGTTGGTGGAGCGCGACGCTTTGCGCCCCTGCGAGGACGCGGTGGTCGAGCAGTTGAACAGCCTGTTGAGCGAGCGGCTCGAACACTTCCAGCAGGACGACGAAGCCCTCTTCAACGCCACCCAAAATGCCCGCGTCGTGCGTGCCGCGGAACAATACTACCGCCTGATGTTCCGAGGCTCGGCGGCCTCCTGGAACCTGCGCGACCGGCATATGTTCGACACCCTGCGCGCACTGCTGGCGCACCGCGGGCCCGACGCCAAGGCCGTGGTCTGGGCGCACAACTCCCATATCGGCAATGCCGCCGCCACGGCCATGGGCTGGAGTGGTGAATTCAATATCGGCCAATTGTGCCGGGCCGCCTGGGAGCACGCCGCGGTGCTGATCGGTATGGGCACCGACCGTGGCCAGGTGGCTGCCTCCGATGACTGGGATGGCGAGCTGCGCATCAAGACCCTGCGCCCTTCCCGGCCGGACAGCTGGGAGCACTGCTTCCTGCAAGCCGGTGTTCCCGCCTCGCTGACCGACTGGCGCGACCCGCAACGTCAGCCACTGCGCGACGCGCTGAGCGGGCCGCTGCTCGAACGGGCCATCGGGGTCATCTATCGCCCCCACTCCGAGCGTTCCAGCCATTATTTCGAGGCCGTGCTCAGCGAGCAATTCGATGCCTATCTCTGGTTCGAGGACAGCCGTGCCGTGCAGCCGCTGAAGCCACCCGCGACGCCTTCGCCCAGCCATGAGGACGACACCTTCCCGTTCGGAGTCTGAGCATGCGCTACTACGACGCCTCGACCGTCCGCTTTCTCAATCGTCGCCAGGCCGGCCAAGCATTGGCCCACGCCCTGCAACCCCTAATCAAGGGACAGCCGGTGGTACTGGCGCTGCCCCGCGGCGGGGTGCCGGTGGCCTATGAAATCGCCAAGGCCTTCCAGGCCCCCCTGGACCTGGTGCTGGTGCGCAAGATAGGCGCGCCAGGCCATGAGGAGTTCGCGGTTGGCGCCGTGGTGGACGGCGCCTCGCCGAGCTGGGTGGTCAACCAGGCCCTGCTCGATCACTTCAAGGTGACGACGCAGTGGTTCGAGGCGGCCAAGGATGTCCAGATTCAGGAGATCAAGCGCCGACGCGCCCGCTACTGTGGCGAGCGATCACCCGAACCGATCACCGGCCGCGAGCTGATAGTGGTGGACGACGGCGTGGCGACCGGCAGCACCGCCCGGGTCGCGCTGCTG
>DATDTH010000510.1:0-2020 GCA_035290985.1 Pseudomonas sp.
GCAGAATGCCGACCACCATCGGGATGCTGTCGCGCACTCCCTGCAGAAAAACGGGCAAGCGGTTCATGGAAACTCCTCCTGAGCGCCAGTCTGCATACTCGGGAACGCCGCGTCTTGAACGATCGTGCGCCGCCGATGCCCTCCAACTGCGAACCGAGGACTCAGGCCGGTCGAGAGACCAGACCTGCCGGCTCAGCCATTGAAACTCGCCTCCAGCTGCGCCTTGACCTGAGGCCATTCCTGATCGGTGATGCTGTACAGCACTGAACCGTCCAGGCGGCCGTCGGCCAGGCGCCTGTGGTTGCGCAAGCGGCCCTCGCACTGGGCGCCAAGTTTTTCGATGGCGCGTTGCGAACGCAGGTTGCTGGCGGCGGTTTTCAGCTCCACCCGCACCATCCGCCAGCTCTCGAAGGCATGGCGCAGCATCAGGTACTTGATCATGGCGTTCAGGCCCGTGCCATGCTGGCCGCGGTCCAGCCAGGTCCAGCCGATCTCGGTGGCCGGCAGGTTGGGCAGGAAATGCCCGAAACGGGTGGTGCCGATCAGGTTGTCGCCGAGGCGCACCACCAGGGGCAGGGCCTGGCCATTGCGCTGTTCGGCCAGACCGCTGCGGTACCAGTCCAGGCGCAGGGGGCCGTCCATAAAGACCAGCTCCCCACGGTTCGCCTCGGCCAGCCCCACCAGCGGCGGGATATCGCCGTCCAGCAGGGGTTCGAGGCGCAGGGCCCCGCGCTGCAGGGTAATCAGTTGCGGCTTGAACATGCAGCCCTCCTCGACTTCGGCGCCAGTCGCGCCACGCTAACAGGCCCCAGGGGGCCGCTCAAGGTGCGACCTTGGTCGGCCTGACGCCCAGGCACTTTGATGCGACACTGGCCGCGAACTGAGGTTTCATTCGGCCGGACCAGAGCGGAACAGCCTGGCGACCCTGGACCGGCTTGAGAAAATCGCCGGGCCGGTCATCCGTCCCGAGCGCCTTGCCGGTTCTATGCCCCCCTTGCTGTCCTGGAGTTTCCATGTCGCTGTCCAGCGGATTGATCGCCGCAGTCGCCCTCCTCTACATGGCCATCCTGTTCGCCATTGCCTTCTATGGCGACCGCCGCCGCACGCCGCTTTCGCCCCGGGTGCGCGCCTGGGTCTACAGCCTGTCCCTGGCGGTCTACTGCACCAGCTGGACTTTCTTCGGCGCGGTCGGCCAGGCCGCCGGCCAGCTCTGGGCCTTTCTGCCGATCTACCTAGGCCCGGTGCTGCTGATGCTGTTCGCCCCCTGGTGGCTGCAGAAAATCGTGATGATCAGCAAACAGGAAAACATCACCTCCA
Source organism: Pseudomonas sp. (assembly GCA_035290985.1). Lineage (GTDB taxonomy): Bacteria > Pseudomonadota > Gammaproteobacteria > Pseudomonadales > Pseudomonadaceae > Aquipseudomonas. The sequence continues at coordinate 1,318 of DATDTH010000510.1, forward strand.
TCGCCGACTTTATCGCCGCGCGCTATGGCAAATCCCAGACCCTGGCGGTGGTGGTGGCGCTGATCTGCCTGGTCGGTGTGTTGCCCTATATCGCCCTGCAACTCAAGGGCATAGTCCTGGGGGTCAACCTGCTGGTCGGCGCCGGGGCCGACTCGTCGAATGTCCGCGCCCAGGACACGGCGCTGATCGTGTCCATGGTCCTGGCGCTGTTCACCATACTGTTCGGCACCCGCACCCTGGATGTGACCGAACACCACCGCGGCATGGTCCTGGCGATCGCCTTCGAATCCCTGGTCAAGCTGCTGGCCTTTCTCGCGGTGGGCGTCTACGTCACCTTCGGCCTGTACGACGGCTTCGACGCGCTGCTCGAGCAGGCCCAGGCCGCCCCACAACTCGATGCTTTCTGGGCCGAAACGGTGAACTGGCCGGCCATGCTGGTGCAGACCGGCATGGCCATGATCGCCATGAGCTGCCTGCCGCGGCAGTTCCACGTCACAGTGGTCGAGAACATCGAGCCCCAGGACCTGCGCCTGGCGCGCTGGGTGTTTCCGGCCTACCTGCTGCTGGCGGCGCTGTTCGTGGTGCCCATCGCCCTGGCCGGGCAACTGCTGCTGCCCGCCGGGGTGATGCCCGACTCCTTCGTCATCAGCCTGCCCCTGGCCCAGGCCCACCCGGCCTTGGCCCTGCTGGCCTTTATCGGCGG
>DATDTH010000511.1:0-7056 GCA_035290985.1 Pseudomonas sp.
GCCTTGAAGGGTTTCTGCAGCAGCTTGTCGGCCAGGGCCGCGAGGCGCGGCTGCCAGCGCGCGGTGCCGAAGGCCAGGTCCTGGGTCAGGCCGCGGTCGCGCGCCTCGACCCTGTCCAGCTGGCTGGGCAGCGCGCTGTTCAGCGAGGCCTTGCCCGACAGCACCGAGGCCAGGGCGCGGGCGGCGGCCAGGCGCGGATTCACTGGGCGGCTCCCAGGCGACTGCCAATGGCGAACTGCTCGCGGCGGCTGTTGAACAGGTCGGCGAAGGCCAGGGGCTTGCCGCCGGGCAATTGCAGGCGGGTCAGGCGCAGGGCGCCCTGGCCGCAGGCGACGGTCAGGCCCTCGCGGCTGGCGTCGAGTATTTCTCCCGGCGCGCCCTGCCCTTCGCCCAGCTGGGCGGCGAGGATTTTCAAGGGCTCGCCGTTGAGCGTGCTGTGGCAGATAGGCGTGGGGTTGAAGGCCCGCACCAGGCGTTCCAGCTCGACGGCCGGAAGGCACCAGTCCAGGCGCGCTTCATCCTTGTTCAGCTTGTGGGCGTAGTTGGCCAGGGCATCGTCCTGCACTTCGCCGACCAGGGTGCCGGCCGCCAGGCCACTGATGGCCTCGACCAGGGCCTGGGCGCCCAAGGTGGCGAGGCGGTCGTGCAGGCTGCCGCCGGTATCGCCGGCCTCGATGGGGGTATGGACTTTCAGCAGCATGGGGCCGGTGTCCAGGCCGGCTTCCATCCCCATGACGGTGACCCCGGACTCCGGGTCGCCGGCCTGGATGGCCCGCTGGATAGGCGCCGCCCCGCGCCAGCGCGGCAGCAGCGAGGCGTGGCTGTTGATGCAGCCCAGGCGCGGAATGTCCAGCACGGCCTGGGGCAGGATCAGGCCGTAGGCGACCACCACCAGCAGGTCGGGGCGCAGCGCGGCCAGTTCGGCCTGGGCCGCGGGGTCGCGCAGGCTCTGCGGCTGAAAAACCGGGATGCCCTGTTGCTGGGCCAGTTGTTTGACCGGGCTGGGCATCAGTTTCTGGCCGCGACCGGACGGACGATCCGGCTGGGTATAGACGCCGACCAGTTGCTGGTCGCTGTCCAGCAGGGCCTGCAGGTGCTGGGCCGCGAAGGCCGGGGTGCCGGCGAAGACGATGCGCAAGTGAAAGCTCCAGAAAAGAAAAAGGCTTGCCGGAGCAAGCCTTGGGACGCGGGTTCAAGCCTGCTGGCGGTGCTGTTTTTCCAGCTTCTTCTTGATCCGGTCGCGCTTGAGGGTCGAGAGGTAGTCGACGAACAGCTTGCCATTGAGATGATCGCACTCATGCTGGATGCACACGGCGAGCAGGCCTTCGGCGACCAGTTCGAAGGCCTGACCGTCGCGATCCAGCGCCTTGATGCGGACGCGCTGCGGCCGATCGACGTTTTCATAGAAGCCCGGGACCGACAGGCAACCTTCCTGGTACTGCTCCATCTCGTCGGTGAGGAACTCGAACTCGGGATTGATGAACACCCGGGGTTCGGTCTTGTCCTCGCTGATGTCCATCACCACCAGGCGCTTGTGCACGTTGATCTGGGTGGCGGCCAGACCTATGCCCGGCGCGGCGTACATGGTTTCGAACATGTCGTCGATCAGGCCGCGCAAGGCGTCGTCGAACAGGTCCACCGGCTTGGCAATGGTGCGCAAGCGTGGATCGGGAAATTCAAGGATGTTCAGGATTGCCATATGCGTTTGTGATGCACTTGTGGAATAAAGTCAAAATCCGCTGCTAAGATGATGAGCAGCATCGAAAACGGCTTAAAGCCGCGGCCCTCAAGGGTAAAGTCACGGCGCTAGGGCGCTCCACGCGAAGACACATAATAAAGGGATTCACCGCATGAGGAAATCACTACTCGCCCTGCTGCTTCTCGCCGCGGCGGGCTTGGCCCAGGCCGAAGTGCAACTCAAGGAGGGGCATCCGGAGCGCTACACCGTGGTCAGGGGCGACACGCTGTGGGATATTTCCGGCAAGTTTCTCAGCCAACCCTGGAAATGGCCGGAAATCTGGCACGCCAATCCCCAGGTGGAAAACCCGCACCTGATCTACCCGGGTGACACCCTGAGCCTGGTCTATGTCGATGGCCAGCCGCGTTTGATGCTCAACCGCGGCGCCTCCCGCGGCACCATCAAGCTGAGCCCGCAAGTGCGCAGCACGCCCATGGCCGAGGCCATTCCGACCATCCCGCTGGAGGCGATCAACAGCTTCCTGATCTCCAACCGGATCATGGACACGGCTGAAGAGTTCCAGGGCGTGCCCTATATAGTGGCCGGCAATGCCGAACGGGTACTCAGTGGCAGCGGCGATCGCATCTATGCCCGTGGCCTGTTCGAGCCGGGCCAGTCGGTCTATGGCATCTTCCGCCAGGGCAAGACTTACCTGGACCCGGACACCCAGGAGTTTCTCGGGATCAACGCCGACGATATCGGTGGCGGCGAACTGGTCGCCGAGGAAGGCGATGTCGCTACCCTGGTGTTGAACCGCTCGACCCAGGAAGTCCGTCTCGGCGACCGGCTGTTTCCCACCGAGGAGCGGGCGATCACCTCGACCTTTATGCCCAGCGCGCCGAAAAGCGATGTGAACGGTGTGATTCTGGACGTGCCCCGTGGCGTGACCCAGATCGGCCAGTTCGACGTGGTGACCCTGAACAAGGGGACGCGTGACGGCCTGGCCGACGGCAACGTGCTGGCGGTGTTCAAGACCGGCGAGACGGTGCGCGATCGCATCACCGGCGAATCGGTCAAGATCCCGGACGAGCGTGCCGGCCTGCTGATGGTGTTCCGCACCTACGACAAGCTGAGCTATGGCCTGATACTGGGCGCCACCCGCTCCCTGTCGGTCATGGACAAGGTGCGTAACCCCTAAACAGGTTGTTGAAAAACTACTGCGCGTCGCTCGCTACCTTTTTCAACGGCCTGTTAATACAGGCTACGCTGGACAGGAACCCCCGCTTAGTCGGGGGTTTTTTTCCATCTGTACTGTGCGCGGCCGCCTGGCGCGGCGCGACCGATCAAGGATGATCGCCATGTCGCAACTTCCTGCCCCTTCGCTTTCTCCCGCCGAACTAGAAGCCCGTTTGCGTCTGCATGCCCTGCCAGAGATGGGCCCGCGGCGTTTTCGCCGCCTGTTGGAAGCCTTCGGCAGCGCCTCGGCCGCCCTCAGCGTGCCGGCCAGTGCCTGGCGGGCCCTGGGCTTGCCGGCAATCTGCGCCGAGTCGCGGCGCAGCGCGTCGACCCGCGACCAGGCCACCGCGGTGCTGGCCTGGCTGGAGTTGCCCGGCCAGCAACTGCTGATGTGGGACGATCCGGGTTACCCCGCCTTGCTGGCGGAGTTGCCGGACGCCCCGCCGCTGCTCTTCGTCGCCGGGGATGGCGGCATTCTGGAGCGCCCGCAACTGGCGATGGTCGGCAGCCGGCGGGCCTCGAAACCCGGGCTGGACACGGCCCGAGCCTTCGCCCGCAGCCTGGCCGCCGGTGGTTTCGTGATCACCAGTGGCCTGGCCCTGGGCATCGATGGCGCGGCCCACCAGGGGGCGCTCGACATGGGCGGCAGGACTGTGGCCGTTCTGGGCTCCGGCCTCGAACGCCTGTATCCCCGGCAGCATCAACGGCTGGCGGCGGCGATCATCGAGCAGGGGGGCGCCCTGGTGACGGAATTCCCCCTGGATTGCCCACCCCAGGCGAACAATTTTCCGCGGCGTAACCGCATCATCAGTGGGCTGTCCCTGGGAGTGCTGGTGGTGGAGGCCAGCCCTTCCAGCGGCTCGCTGATCACCGCACGCCTGGCCGCCGAACAGGGGCGCGAGGTTTATGCGATTCCCGGCTCGATTCATCACCCGGGCGCGCGCGGCTGCCATCAGTTGATCCGCGAGGGCGCCGTGCTGGTGGAAAGCGTCGAACATATTCTCGAGGCCCTGCGCGGTTGGCAGGCCCTGCCGCCGCTGCCGGAGCCGGCCGACCTGCTCCACCCCCTGTTGCAGCTGCTGGATGCCGCGCCCCACAGCAGCGAATCCCTGTCCGTCGCTACGGGCTGGTCCTTGTCCCAGGTGCTGGCGGCGCTGACCGACCTGGAGCTGGACGGTCGGGTCGCCCAGGACAATGGGCGCTGGGTGGGCCGCCCGGGTTGAGGCCAAGGCACGCGCGCTTGGGTACACTGGGGCACTTTAATCTGGAGTGAAACCGATGGTCAGCAGTTGGCGTGTGCAGCAGGTGGCGCGGGCGGTTCGGGCCGGGGGCGTGGTGGCCTATCCGACCGAGGCGGTCTGGGGCCTGGGCTGCGATCCCTGGGATGAGGCGGCGGTCTATCGTCTGCTGGCGCTCAAGGAGCGGCCGCTGGCCAAGGGCCTGATCCTGGTGGCCGACACTATCCGCCAGTTCGACTTCCTGCTCGAGGACCTGCCCGAGCTTTGGCTGGACCGTCTGGCCAGCACCTGGCCGGGGCCCAATACCTGGCTGGTGCCACACCAGAACCGCCTGCCCGACTGGATAGTCGGCCAGCATGCCAGCGTGGCCTTGCGGGTCAGCGATCATCCGGCGGTGCGTGAGCTCTGTGCCCTGACCGGCCCGCTAGTCTCCACCTCGGCCAACCCGTCCGGCCGGCCCGCGGCGCGCACGCGGCTGCGGGTCGAACAGTATTTTCGCAGCCAGCTGGACGCCGTGCTCGGCGGCGCCCTGGGCGGGCGCAAGCACCCCAGCCTGATTCGCGACCTGGTCACGGGCGAAGTTATTCGGCCGGCGTAGGCAGCAAAATCGTCGAGCCGATGGTCTGACGGGCGCTTAGGGCGCGCTGGGCCTCGGCCGCCTCGCTCAGGGCGAAGCGCTGGCCGATTTCCACGTGCAGCTGGCCGCTTTCGATCATCGCGAATAGCTCGTCGGCCATGGCCTGCAGCCGTTCCGGGGTGTCGGCATAACTGGCCAGGGTCGGCCGGGTCACATAGAGCGAGCCTTTCTGCGCCAGGATACCGAGGTTGACCCCGGTCACCGCACCGGAGGCATTGCCGAAGCTGACCAGCAGGCCGCGGGGGGCCAGGCAATCCAGGGACTGTTCCCAAGTGTCGCGGCCGACGCCGTCATAGACCACCGGGCATTTTTGCCCGTCGGTGAGCTCGCGCACCCGCTGCACCAGGTCTTCACGGCTGGTGTCGATCGTGGCCCAGGCGCCCAGGGCCCTGGCCCGCTCGGCTTTTTCCGCCGAACCCACCGCGCCGATCAGGCGCACACCCAGGGCCTTGGCCCATTGGCAGGCGAAGGAGCCGACGCCACCGGCCGCGGCGTGGAACAGGATGGTTTCGCCGCCCTCGAGCCCATAGGTCTGGCGCAGCAGGTACTGCACCGTCAGGCCCTTGAGCATCACCGCCGCGGCCTGCTCGAAGCCGATGCCGTCCGGCAGTTGGACCAGCTTGTCCGCCGGCAGCACATGCAGTTCGCTGTAGGCGCCGAGCGGCCCGGTGGCATAGGCCACCCGATCGCCCGGCTGGAAGCGGGTCACCGCGCTGCCCACGGCGTCGACAACGCCGGCGCCCTCGGTGCCGAGGCTGGACGGCAAGGCCGGCGGCGGGTAGAGGCCGTTGCGGAAATAGGTATCGATGAAGTTCAGGCCTATGGCCCGGTTGCGCACCCGGACCTCCAGCGGGCCGGGTTCGGCCGGCTGGTAGTCGCGGTAGGCGAGCACCTCGGGGCCACCGTGGACGGCGAATTCGATGCGTTTGGCCATGGCTGCTGCTCCGGGTCGGAAGGGGGATGGGCTATCCAACACGCCCGGCTTGCACCCCGTCAACCCGAAAGCGCCTGGGCCAGTGGTATGCTTGCACCCCTACTCTGCCTGGAGGCCACGCCGCGCGTGGCTTCACCCGTCTTTCAAGGTGATGCTGTGAGTGACCGTACCGAGGCCGTCAAAGCCTATCTGCTGGACTTGCAAGACCGTATCTGCGCCGCCCTGCACGCCGAGGACGGCGGGGCCGGTTTCGTCGAGGACGCCTGGACCCGGCCGGCCGGCGGCGGTGGCCGCACCCGAGTGCTGGAAAACGGCGGGCTGATCGAAAAAGGCGGGGTGAATTTTTCCCATGTGTTCGGCAGCGGCCTGCCGCCCTCGGCCAGCGCCCATAGACCCGAACTGGCCGGACGCGGTTTCGAGGCCCTGGGCGTGTCCCTGGTGATCCACCCGCACAACCCGCATATCCCCACTTCCCATGCCAACGTGCGCTTTTTCATCGCCGAGAAGGAAGGCGAGGAACCGGTCTGGTGGTTCGGCGGCGGTTTCGACCTGACGCCCTACTACGCCGTGGAAGAAGACTGCGTGCACTGGCACCGGGTCGCCGAGCAGGCCTGCGCGCCCTTCGGCGCCGAGGTCTACCCGCGTTACAAGGCCTGGTGCGACAGCTATTTCCACCTCAAGCACCGGGGCGAACCACGGGGCATCGGCGGCCTGTTCTTCGATGACCTGAACCAGTGGGATTTCGACACCAGCTTCGCCTTCCTGCGGGCCATAGGTGACGCCTTTATCCAGGCCTACCTGCCGATCGTGCAGCGGCGCAAAGGCACCGCCTTCACCGAGCAACAGCGCGAGTTTCAGGCGTTTCGCCGCGGCCGTTACGTCGAGTTCAACCTGGTCTACGACCGCGGCACCCTGTTCGGCCTGCAGTCCGGTGGACGCACCGAGTCGATCCTGATGTCCCTGCCGCCCCAGGTGCGCTGGGGCTACGACTGGAAGCCGGTGCCGGGCAGCGAAGAGGCACGCCTGACCGACTATTTTCTCCAGGACCGCGACTGGCTCTCGGCGCAGTAAACCAAAGCGTTATCGACACAGGATCTTTCATGGACAGCTACGGCGTATTCGGCAACCCCATCGGCCACAGCAAGTCGCCGCTGATTCACCGGCTGTTCGCCGAGCAGACTGGCCAGGCCCTCAGCTATGAGGCGCTGCTGGCGCCGCTGGATGACTTCGAGGGCTTTGCCCGGGCCTTCTTCCGCGAGGGCCTGGGGGCCAACGTCACGGTGCCGTTTAAGGAGCAGGCCTATCGCCTGGCCGATCAACTCAGTGACCGGGC
>DATDTH010000512.1:0-2004 GCA_035290985.1 Pseudomonas sp.
GGGAGCTCTTGTAGTGCTGCGGATCGCTCTGCCGATCGCCAGGACACCGTGCAGGCCCTGGTGGCTGAGGGCGACGACCGCCGCCGAGCCGACCTGGGCGGCCTGTTCCTCGCCGAACAGGAAGACCAGTTCGTGGCTGCGCAGCACGCCGCAGATCGTCCGTCCGCCCGCCAGCAGGCCGCCCACGGCCTGGTGCGCCTCGGCGCTGCTGACCGAACGGCCGACCGCCAGGGGGCTTTCGCTGAACAGGATCAGGCTGACGAACGGCACCTGGAAGGCATGCCGCAGGCTGTCTTCCACCGTGCTGACCACTTCCTCCAGGCTGACCGCGTCGAGCAGGTCGAGCACCAGGCGGCGGGTCTTGTCGAATAGCCGGTCGTTGTCGCGGGCCACGTCCATCAGTTGCGACAGGCGATGGCGCATCTCGATATTGCGTTCGCGCAGCAGTTTGACCTGGCGCTCGACCAGCGACACCGTGTCGCCGCGCTGGTGCGGAATGCGCAGCTCGGGCAGCAAGTCGTCGTGCTCGACGAAAAACGCCGGGTGGTCACGCAGGTAGGCGGCGACCGCTTCGGCGTCGAGCGGCTCGGCCTGAGGAAGCTGGTCGGTCATAGACGCACCTGTCCTTCGTAAACGCGCACGGCGGGGCCGGTCATCATAACCGGCTGCCCGGGCCCTGCCCACTCGAGGGCCAGGCGGCCGCCGGGCAGGTCGATCTGCACGGGCGAGTCCATCCAGCCCTGGCTGATGGCGGCCACGGCCGCGGCGCAGGCACCGGTGCCGCAGGCCTGGGTTTCACCGGCGCCGCGTTCCCAGACCCGCAGCTTGGCGTGCTGGCGGTCGATGATCTGGAGAAAGCCGACATTGACCCGCTTGGGGAAGCGCGGGTGCTGTTCCAGCTTCGGCCCCAGGCTGTGCACCGGTGCCGTGTCGACGTCCTCGACCCGCAGCACCGCATGGGGGTTGCCCATGGACACGGCCGCCAGTTGCAGGGTCTGGCCGTCCACTTCGATCGGGTAGCTCGGGGCCTGGCTGTCGGCCTGGAACGGGATCTGCGCCGGCACCAGGCGCGGCGCGCCCATGTTCACGCAGATCTGGCCGTCCGGGCGCATGTCCAGTTCGATGATGCCGCCGGCGGTTTCGACGCGAATCTGCCGTTTCATGGTCAGGCGCTTGTCGAGTACGAAGCGGGCGAAGCAGCGCGCGCCGTTGCCGCACTGCTCCACCTCGCTGCCGTCGGAGTTGAAGATGCGGTAGCGGAAGTCGACGTCCGGGTTGGTCGGCGCCTCGACCAGCAGCAGCTGATCGAAGCCGACACCGGTGTGGCGGTCGCCCCACTGCTTGGCATGCTTGGGCAGGATGTGCGCGTGCTGGCTGACCAGGTCGAGGACCATGAAGTCATTGCCCAGGCCGTGCATCTTGGTGAAACGCAGCAACATGGGCCTATCCCTCGGATGCGGGTGCAAGCGCGGGCGGCAGCAGGCTTTCGCCGGCGAAGAGTTCGTGCTCGGTTTCGCGGCGGCGCACTTCGAAGGCCTGCTCGCCATCCACCAGCACCTCGGCGGCGCGGCCGCGGGTGTTGTAGTTGGAACTCATCACGAAGCCATAGGCGCCGGCCGAGCAGACGCCCAGCAGATCGCCTTCGGCCAGCGCCAGCTCACGACCACGGGCCAGGAAATCACCGGTTTCGCAGATGGGGCCGACCACGTCATAGGCGCGGCGGGCGCCTTCGCGGGGCACGACCGGGATCACGTCCATCCAGGCCTGGTACAGGGCCGGGCGAATCAGGTCGTTCATCGCCGCGTCGACTATGGCGAAGTCCTTGTGTTCGGTGTGCTTGAGGTATTCCACCCGGGTCAGCAGCAGCCCGGCATTGGCGACTATGAACCGCCCCGGTTCGAACACCAGGGTCAGGTTGCGGCCCTGCACGCGCTCGCGCACGGCCTGGATATAGTCGCTGGCCGGCGGTGGCGTCTCGTCCTTGTAGCGCACGCCGAGCCCGCC
>DATDTH010000513.1:0-2205 GCA_035290985.1 Pseudomonas sp.
TGGGCACGGTGAAGAAGCGCATCAGGATGTGCGGCAGGCCGGCGATACCGAAGACGAGGCCCAGGGACAGTGACACCGCGTTGACCGGATCGGCCAGCAAGGTGCCCGGGCCCATGATCTGCACGCCGCTGGCATGCACCGCTACGGCCTGGGCCGACAGCGTCTCGAAGCTGAAACCGAAGCGGCTCAGGGCCATCAACATCAGGGTCGTGCCGCCCGCCAGCAGCAGGACCGCCTTGGTGATCTGCACCCAGGTGGTCGCCAGCATGCCGCCGAACAGCACGTAGAGCACCATCAGGATACCGACCAAGATCACCGCCACATGGTAGTCCAGGCCGAACAGCAACTGGATCAGCTTGCCGGCACCGACCATCTGCGCGATCAGGTAGAACGCCACCACCACCAGCGAGCCGCTGGCCGACAGGGTGCGGATTTCCTTCTGCTTGAGGCGATAGGACGCCACGTCGGCGAAGGTGTACTTGCCCAGGTTACGCAGGCGCTCGGCCATCAGGAACAGGATGATCGGCCAGCCGACCAGGAAGCCGATCGAATAGATCAGGCCGTCGTAGCCGGAGGTGAACACCAGGGCGGATATCCCCAGGAAGGAGGCGGCCGACATGTAGTCGCCGGCAATCGCCAGACCGTTCTGGAACCCGGTGATCTTGCCGCCAGCGGTGTAGTAGTCGGACGCAGAGTGGTTGCGCTTCGACGCCCAGTAGGTGATGCACAGGGTCATGCCGACAAAGGCGACGAACATGACGATGGCCGAGACGTTCAGCGGCTGACGCTGCACCTCGCCGGTCAGAGCCTCGCCGGCCCAGAGGGCCGGTGCGACCAACATAAGGCTGAACAGGGAAAGCAGGCGCGCAATCATTTCTGCACCTCGTCGAGAATGGCCTGGTTCATATCATCGAACTCACCATTGGCGCGGTACACATAGATGCCGGTGAGGATGAAAGCGGAGAAGATCAGACCCACACCGATCGGGATGCCCCAGGTGATGGTCGAGTCCGGGTTGATGCGCGCGCCGAGCAACTGGGGCTCGAAGGCGATCAGCAGGATGAAGGCCAGGTACAGACCCAGCATGATTGCAGAGAGTATCCAGGCGAATCGCTCGCGCTTGGACACCAGTTCTCGGAAGCGCGGACTTTGCTCAATCCGCCGGTAGATGCTGTCGTTCATTGTTGTTGTCCTCCGCAGCACGGGTTGCTGGTGAGGTCACTCTAGATTGCCTGTGGCGACAAGACAGACGACCTTAGTCTTAATGCCGACCTTAGTCGTAGTGCTGCCGCGGGGTCCGGCGCAAGACCTGGAGGGTTGCGCAACGCCGCCGGCGCGGTGCCCAGGGCATAAAAAAACGCCGCCCGGCCTAACGGCCGGACAGCGTTTCGGTGACAGCTCAGCGGCTGCTTACTGCATTACTGCAGCCACTCCTTGACTCGCTCGGGGTTGGCGGCGACCCACTTCTGCGCCGCTTCCGCCGGCTTGGCGCCTTCTTCGACCGCCAACATCACCTCGCCGATCTCGCTCGGCTTCCAGTTGAATTTCTTCAGGAAGGCGACCACGGTCGGCGCCTTGGCCTCCAGCCCCGGGTTGGCGATGCTGTCGACATGTTCGGAGGCGCCATAGATGCCCTTCGGATCTTCCAGGAAGCGCAGCTTCCATTTGGCGAACATCCAGTGCGGAATCCAGCCGGTCACCGCGATGGGCTTCTCCGAGCGGATGGAGCGGGCCAGCTCCGCGGTCATGGCGCTGCCGGAACTGGCCAGCAGCTTGTAATCCAGGCCATAGGCCTTGATCGCCTCGTCGGTTTTCAACATCACCCCCGAGCCCGCGTCGATGCCGACGATACGCCCGGCAAAACCGTCTTTCTGCGCCTGCAGATCGCCGATGCTCTTGGCGGTGACGTATTCCGGCACTATCAGGCCGATCTTCGCCTCGCTGTAGTTGGGACCGAGGTTGACCACCTGGTCTTTCAGCTTCTCGTAATAGGCGCCGTGGGTCACCGGCAGCCAGGCCGACAGCATGGCATCCAGTTGCCCCTTGGCCACGCCCTGCCACATGATGCCGGTGGCCACCGGCATCAATTGCACCTCATACCCCAGCTTCTGCTTGATCACCTCGGCAGCCACATGGGTGGTCGCCACACTGTCCGCCCAGCCATCGACATAGCCGATCTTCAAGGCTGCCTTGTCCGCCGCACCC
>DATDTH010000514.1:0-8852 GCA_035290985.1 Pseudomonas sp.
CCCTGGGCGGTGACGAAATAACCGGAGCGCGGCCGGGCCCGGATCAGCCCCCGGCGTTCCAGCAGGTAATAGGCCTGGAACACGGTGGAGGGGCTGACCCCATGGGTCTGGCTGGCATAGCGCACCGAGGGCAGGCGTGCATCGGGTGCGAGCACCCCGCTGCGGATCAGTTCGGCGATCTCCTCGGCGAATTTCTCGTAACGTTTCATCCTGTCCTGGCAAGCGGGCGGCGGGGCCGGGTGTCGCCACTCTAAAGCCAAATCCGTCGGCCGGCGATCGACCTCGAGCAGCGCGGCCGTGACCTGAGGCGCCATCAGCGCTGGCGCGGCGCGATAAAGGTACTGCCGGCCTGGTCGCGGCTGTCCGGCTGGTCCAGGTCGACCACGGTGAACACCAACTGTTGCTGGGCGTGCTCTGCCTGTTCGGTCCGTTGGGCCACCGACACCGGCAATACGCGCATCTCCCCGGCCGCCAGCCGGACCCGGGTCTGGCCCTGCAGGCTGAACCCCTCGGCCTGCAACAGGACAAGCTGGTACTGCCGTGGCTGCTGGGTCTTGTTGATGACTTTCAGGTTGTAGACGTTCTCGATCTGTCCCGCCTCGTTCTCCCGGAACAGGCCACGGTCCTTGGCCACGTCCAGGGACACCAGTGGCCGCGCGGCCAGGGCCCAGGTGAAGGCGACCAGCATCAGCAGCAGGGCGCCGCCGTAGCCCAGCAGGGTCGGCCGCAGCAGGCGCGCCTTGCCGCCGGCCAGGGCGCGTTCCGAGCTGTAGCCGACCAGGCCGCGGGCATAGCCCATCTTGTCCATGATCGAGTCGCAGGCGTCGATGCAGGCGGCGCAGCCGATGCAGTCGATCTGCAGGCCCTCACGGATATCGATGCCGGTGGGACAGACCTGCACGCACAGCTGGCAGTCGATGCAGTCGCCCAGGCCCAGGGCCTGGGGATCGGCGTCCTTGCGCCGGGGGCCGCGGTTCTCGCCGCGGCGCGGGTCGTAGGCCACCACCCGGGTATCGGCATCGAACATCACGCTCTGGAAGCGTGCATAGGGGCACATGTGCAGGCACACCTGCTCGCGCAGGTAACCGGCATTCAGGTAGGTGGCGGTGGTGAAGAACAGCACCCAGAACAGGCTGGCACCGCCCATTTCGGCGCTCGCCAGCTCGCCCAGTAGCGGCCGGATCGGGGTGAAGTAACCGACGAAGGTCAGCGCCGTGGCGAGGCTGATCAGCAGCCAGAGGCCGTGCTTGGACAGGCGGCGGCCGAGTTTTTCCAGGCTCCAGGGCGCGGCGTCGAGCTTGATCCGCTGGTTGCGTTCACCTTCGGTGAGGCGCTCGCACCACATGAAGACCCAGGTGAACACGCTCTGCGGGCAGCTGTAGCCGCACCAGATCCGCCCGGCCAGCACCGTGATGAAGAACAGGCCGAAGGCGCAGATGATCAGCAGGGCCGAGAGCAGGATGAAGTCCTGGGGCCAGAAGGTCGCGCCGAAAATATAGTACTTGTGTTCGGACAGGTCCCAGAGCACCGCCTGGCGCCCATTCCATTGCAGCCAGAGGGTGCCGAAGTACAGCAGGAACAGCCCCGCGCCGCCCAGCAGGCGCAGGTTGCGAAAGCGCCCGCTGAAACTGCGGGTCTGGATCTTGCCGCTGGCGGCCGCGGACCTCGGCCCGCGGGGGGCGACCTCGATGGGCTGCACGGGAATTCTTTCGCTCATGATCGGCTCCTCAGCCGCAGGCTTGCGGCGCGGCGCACTATCGCGCCGCGGTCGGTGAGGAAACAGGTTCAGATCAGGCGATAAAAAGCGGATCAGATGCTGCGTGACGGGCACCGATCGACGGCAGCCGCGGCGTTCTGGCGTTCTGGGTAAACCTGCCGCGTAACCGCGACATTTGGCCACACAGGTGCTTGGCGGATGTGCGCGGGTGCGAGCCAGCGCATCCCGTCGGCCTGTGTCTGATACGGTTTTTTTCAGCGAATCTGCCGCTGTTTTAACCCGGGCGGCGCGGCCCATAGTGGCGGGTGCCTTAGTCCGCGAGGGAAACCCGATGTACCAGTACGACCACCATGACCGCGCCCTGGTCCAGGAACGGGTCGCCCAGTTTCGCGACCAGGTGCGCCGGCGCCTCGACGGCGAGCTGAGCGAGGAGGAGTTCCTGCCGCTGCGCCTGCAGAACGGCCTGTACTCGCAGCGGCATGCCTACATGCTGCGGGTGGCGATTCCCTACGGCACCCTGAACGCCGTCCAGTTGCGCTGCCTGGCGCGGATCGCCCGGGCCTACGACCGCGGCTACGGCCACTTCACCACCCGGCAGAACATCCAGTTCAACTGGGTCGAGCTGGAGCAGGTGGCGGATATTCTCCAGTTGCTGGCCGAGGTGGACATGCATGCGATCCAGACCTCCGGCAACTGCGTGCGCAATATCACCACCGAGGCCTTCGCCGGGGTCGCCGCCGACGAACTGCTCGACCCGCGGCCCCTGGCGGAAATCCTCCGTCAGTGGTCGACGGTCAACCCGGAGTTCCTGTTCCTGCCGCGCAAGTTCAAGATCGCCCTGTGCGCGGCCGCCGAGGATCGGGCGGCGGTGCAAATGCACGATATCGGCCTCTATTTGTACCGCGATGCCCGGGGCGAACTGCTGCTGCGGGTGCTGGTCGGTGGTGGCCTGGGGCGTACACCCATACTCGGCCTGCAGGTTCGCGACGGCCTGCCCTGGCAGCACCTGCTGTCCTATGTCGAGGCCATACTGCGGGTCTACAACCGCCATGGCCGGCGGGACAACAAGTACAAGGCGCGGATCAAGATACTGGTCAAGGCCCTGGGCATCGAGGCGTTCGCCGCCGAGGTCGAGGCCGAGTGGCAGCACCTGCGCCAGGGCCCGGCCGAACTCACGGCGCAGGAGTACGCGCGGGTGGCGGCGAGCTTCGTGCCGCCGGCTTACCAGCGCCTGTCCGCTACGGACCTGGCGTTCGGCACGCACCTGCAGCAGGCCCCCGCCTTTGCCCGCTGGGTCGAGCGCAATGTGCGGGCGCACAAGGTGGCCGGTTATGCGGCGGTGGTGCTCTCGACCAAGCCGGGGCCCGCTTCGCCGCCGGGTGACCTCAAGGCCGAACAGATGGAGGCGGTGGCCGAGTGGGCCGAACGCTTTGGCTTCGGCGAGATCCGCATCGCCCACGAGCAGAACCTGATCCTGCCGGATGTGCGCAAGAGCGAGCTGTATGCGCTCTGGCAACTGGCGAGCGCCCAGCAGTTGGCCACGCCCAATATCGGCCTGCTGACCGACATCATCGCCTGCCCGGGCGGCGATTTCTGCGCCCTGGCCAATGCCAAGTCGATTCCCATCGCCCAGGCGATCCAGCAGCGCTTCGCCGACCTGGACTATCTGCATGACCTGGGCGAGATCAGCCTGAATATCTCCGGCTGCATCAATGCCTGCGGCCATCACCATATTGGCAATATCGGCATCCTGGGTGTGGATAAGAACGGCAGCGAGTGGTACCAGGTCACCCTGGGTGGCGCCCAGGGCCATGCCAGTGCGCTGGGCAAGGTGATGGGCCCGTCCTTCAGCGCCGCCGCCATCCCCGAGGTGATCGAGGGCATCGTTCAGTGCTACCTGGACAGCCGCGCGCTGGGTGAAGGCTTTATCGATACCTTCGAACGGGTCGGCCTGGAGCCCTTCAAGGCCCGGGTCTATGCCCAGGAGGCGACGGCATGAATAACCTGATCCGGCTGGATGGGGGGCAGGCTCGGCTAGTCGCGGACGATCCCTGGCAACTGCCGGGCGCTGACGAACCCCTGGATGGAAGTGGTCCCTGGCTATTGCCGCTGGCCACCTGGCGCGCGCGCCAGGCATCGGCCGTGCTGGCGGGCGAGCAGGCCAGTGGCGACGGCGTGTTGCTGGCCCCGGAGGACGAGGTGGAAGGCCTGCTGCCCTGGCTCGGCGTGCTGCCGCTGATCGCCATCGACTTTCCCGGTTTTCGCGACGGTCGCGGTTACAGCCAGGCCTACCTGCTGCGCACCCGACTGGGTTGGCGGGGTGAGCTGCGGGCGGTGGGCGATGTGCTGCGCGACCAGCTGAGCCATATGCGCCAGTGCGGCTTCGATGCCTTCGCCGTGCGCGCGGACAAATCGGTGGAGGATGCGCTCAAGGGCCTGGCTGGCGTCAGCGTGCTCTATGGCCGCTCGGCGATCGAACCCCGGCCGCTGTTTCGGCGTTTTTCCCGATAGAGGTGGGAGCCAGAGTCCGCCTTGGCGTACCCGCGTAAGCCGGGCTCCGCTGTGGCGGGTTACGCCGCGCGGCGGGTGCGGCGCGGTGTGCAAGACCGGCTTTCCGCGCGCCTAACCCGCCCTACGAGAAGCGCTTCGTTGAAGGTGCGGCGGAGCTCTGGTAGGGAGGGTGAAACCCGCGAATTTTCGCGGTTGCGGCCCTCCTTGGCGCAAGACGGGAACAAGGTGAAAATTGGCTCGGTGCATTCGCTGGCTTAGAAATCCACCGCGAAATGCCATTTGACGTTCTGCTCGGCCAGGGCGGACAGGGCCCACTCGTAGTCCTGCAAATCGTCGATCAGCGCCTCGCCGTTGGCCAGGGCGCCGGGGTGGGTGACCAGATGGCCGTGCAGGGCGCGCACGGTTTTCAGGCCCTCCTCGGCCTCGAACCAGGTCTCGTCGAGCAACTCGTTGGCCTCGTCCGCCTCGAAGAAGGCGGCGAAGGCCTCGGGGTCCTGGCTGACGAAGGCCCAGAGCGAGGTGACCCTCAGGCTTTTGCACAGTTCTTCGAGTTCGATCTCGTCGACCTGGGCAATGGCCTTGCCATTGCTGAACTCATCGACCCCCGGGACGGGTTTTTCCGGAACTATGTAGAGTGCGGCACCCATGGGGGGCTCCTTGTTCGAACGGTCGCGCAGACCGGAATGAGCCGAGCATAGTCCCAGTGCCGGGCCCGCGAGCGTGACCGCCCGCCGATATTAGGCGCAGTTTTTTTGCGCTTCGTGAGCCATCTCGCAGTCGTGAGCGTTCAGCCGCCGCCAGGGCGTTGCTAGGCAGGCACTGCTGGCATTTTGCGCCAGAGGCTGGCCAGCCAGGGTTGCTGCTCGCGGGGCAGGCCGGGCGGGCGGTAATAGTGCTCCAGCTCGCTGAAACCGGCCGCCGTCAGATAACGCCGCCAGTTCGCCAGGTCGTGATAGGCGCCATAGCGGTCGCCGTTCCAGCCTTCCTGGTTGTCGCCGCGGGGGTTGGAGCTGAACAGCACCCCGCCGGGTTTCAGGCTGGCGTGCAACTGGTCCAGGACCCGCGGCAGTTCCTGGCTGGGCACATGGAAGAGCACGGCATTGGCGAACACCCCGTCGAAGCGTTCGGCCGGCAGCTCGAGGTGCAGGAAGTCCTGCTGCCAGACCTCGCAGCCGCTGTCGGCACGGGCCATTTCGGCGAAGGCCGGGCAGCCATCCAGGCCGATGACCCGGTGCCCGAGGTCGCGAAAGACCTTGAGGTCGCGCCCCGGTCCGCAGCCGAAATCCAGCAGGCTGAAGGGCGGTTCGCCCTGCAGGTGGCGCAGCAGGGCGGCGATATTCTGGCCGACGTCGTGGTCGCGGGTGCCCTCGCGAAAGGCGTCGGCGCTCTGGCTGTAGTGCCGCAGGGTAAGGGCGGCGATCTGTTCCAGGGCGTGGGGATCGAGGGGCATATGGGGTCTGGCCTGTTAGGGGCGAGCCGCGGCATCGTCCACGGCAGAATGGGTTTTATACCGAAGTTGCCCAGGGGGTGAAAGAGCCGCGGCCCGCAGCCGGGCTATGACGCGCGCTGTGCGAGGTAGGCGAAGGCCGCCTCCAGGGCCGCGGCCGGGCTTCTGGGCTGGAAGCCCAATTGCAGGCGGGCCTTGTCGGTTCGGTACTCCTGCTTCACGGCATGGAAGCTATGCACCTGGCTGCGGGTCAGGTTGGCCGGTTTTCCGCCCAGACGCGCCAGCAGTTCGGTGAACCAGGCCACCGTCAGCAGCAGCCATTTGGGCGCGACCGGCGGGGTCTTGTAGCCGCCGGTCACCGCGTTGGCCGCTTCGGTCAGGGCGCCGAAATCTGAGGAGTGCTCATTGGCCAGGATGTAGCGGTGTCCCGCCTGGCCCTTCTGCGCGGCCAGGATGGCTCCTTGGGCGACATCGCGAACATCGACGAAATTGAAGTGGAAGTTGGGGTCCAGCGGCACCTGCCGGGTGCGGATGGACTCGAGGAAACCCATGGTGTCGGTCAATTGCTGGGCATGCGGGCCGACCATGGCCGAGGGCAGGATCGACACCATCCACAGTTGGTGCTGCTTTGCCAGTTCCCAGGCCTTCTGCTCGGAAAGGATCTTGGAGCGGTAGTAGGGGTTGCTCAGGTCCTGGTTCCACTGGGTGTCGTCCAGGGGCGTGCCGTCATGGCCAATGGCGGCGACCGAACTGACATACACCACCTGCTTCACGCCCGCCTGGGCCGCCGCTTCCAGCACGATGCGGGTGCCCTCGATGTTGGGCTCGACTATTTCGGCCTGGGGGTCCCTGGCCCAGTGCTTGAACACCGCCGCCACCTGGTAGAGCACATCCACCCCGTCCAGCGCCTTGAGCATCGCCTCCTTGTCTCGCAACTCGGCATAGACCAGTTCGCAATCCAGGCCGGCAAAGGGCGCGTTATTGTTCAGGTCCCGCACGCCGGCCCTGACGCGATGGCCCTGGGCGAGCAGCGCCCGGACCAGGTTATTGCCCAGATGCCCATTGGCCCCCGTCACCAGACATAGATCACTCATTCCATCGTTCCTCAACCCTGCGATCCGGCAGGTGCCGGAGCCGTCCAGGTGCAGAGCCTAAAGCCTGTCCCTAGGGGCAAGGTCAAGGGGGTGGATCAGGATGCCAGCAGCGCCAGGTCGGCCTTGAGCTTGACCAGTTCGCCATCCATGGCCTGGAGCCGGGCGATGCTGTCCTGGATTTCGCCGCGTTTTTCGTCGATGGCGCCCCGGGCGAACTCGACCGGGAAGGCTGCGCCGAGGCGCTTGTGCTCCATCAGGGGCACCAGTTCGGCCAACTTGAAACCGACCGCCTGGGCGCGCTTGATCATGCTGACTATGATCAGGTGATGGGAGGTGTAGAGGCGGTAATTGCCCGCCCGCTCGGGTGGCGGCAGCAGGCCCAGCTCCTCGTAGAGGCGGATCGCCTTTCTGGAGGCGCCCGTCAGTTCGGCGACCTTTCCGATGTACATGCTGTTGACCTCAGCTTGTCTGGCCCGACCTGGGGCCTGTTCGGCGCCATTCCACACGCCGTTGCGCTGTGTTGCGCGCGCCGACGCTAACCGAGCGCCGACGCTTCGGCAAGCCGGGGTCGGCAGGGGAGCCGGTGTTTCCGGAATGCCTGGGCAAGCGGCGCGCGCTATAGTGCAGCGGTTTTCCACGCCCAATGGACGCATTGCCGATGCCCGCGCCCCCGCAGCACCCCCCTGAGCCCGTCAGCCTGTTCGAGGCCTTTGTGTTCTGGCTCAAGCTCGGGCTGATCAGCTTCGGTGGCCCGGCCGGGCAGATTTCCATCATGCACCAGGAACTGGTGGAGCGGCGGCGCTGGATCTCCGAGCGACGCTTTCTCCATGCCTTGAATTACTGCATGCTGCTGCCGGGGCCCGAGGCCCAGCAACTGGCCATTTATATCGGCTGGCTGCTGCACCGCACCTGGGGCGGCATCATCGCCGGGGTCCTGTTCGTCCTGCCCTCGCTATTCATCCTGATCGGCCTGTCCTGGGTCTATATCGCCTTCGGCGACCTGCCCCTGGTGGCGGGGCTGTTCTATGGGATCAAGCCGGCTGTGACCGCCATAGTGGTTCAGGCGGCTCACCGGATCGGCGCCCGGGCCCTGAAGAACAACTGGCTGTGGGCCATAGCCGCGGCGTCCTTCGTGGCGATCTTCGCCCTGAATCTGCCCTTTCCGTTGATCGTGCTGGGGGCGGCGCTGCTCGGCTATCTGGGTGGGCGGCTGGCGCCGGAGAAATTCAGGGTCGGCGGTGCTCATGGCGCGGCGAACGCGAGCTTCGGCCCGGCCCTGATCGACGACGACACGCCAACGCCGGCCCACGCGCGCTTCCGCTGGGCGCGGCTGATCCGGCTGGCGCTGGTCGGCGCGCTGCTGTGGTTGCTGCCGATGGGGCTGTTGCTGCTGGCCTATGGCTGGGACGGCACCCTGACCCAGATGGCCTGGTTCTTCACCAAGGCCGCCTTGCTCACCTTCGGTGGCGCCTATGCGGTGCTGCCCTATGTCTACCAGGGTGCCATCGGCCACTATGGCTGGCTGACCCCGACCCAGATGATCGATGGCCTGGCGCTGGGCGAGACCACGCCGGGGCCCTTGATCATGGTCGTGGCTTTCGTCGCCTTCGTCGGCGCCTATGTGCAGCAGGTGTTCGGCCCCGAACAGGTCTTTCTCGCCGGTGCGGTGGCGGCCAGCCTGGTCACCTGGTTCACCTTCCTGCCGTCCTTCCTGTTCATCCTGGCCGGCGGGCCCCTGGTGGAGTCGACCCATAACGAACTGAAGTTCACCGCGCCGCTGACTGGCATCACCGCCGCGGTGGTCGGGGTGATACTCAACCTGGCGCTGTTCTTCGGCTACCACGTGCTCTGGCCGCAAGGCTTTGCCGGCACCTTCGACTGGCCCTCGGCGCTGATCGCACTGGCCGCGGCGCTGGCGTTGTTGCGCTTCAAGCGTGGGGTGATCGAGGTGCTGAGCGCCAGCGCGGTGGTGGGGCTGGTGGTACACCTGACGCTCTGAGCGCGGCTCATACCGGCGGTTGCCGCTCCGGTTCGGGATTCGGCGGCGGCGCCTGGCTACTGTCCGGGTGGCCGACCTTCAGGT
>DATDTH010000515.1:0-6018 GCA_035290985.1 Pseudomonas sp.
TTGCGCGCCGGTGCCGAGCATCCGCCACTGGTAATAACCGTTGCCGCAGCCCACATCCAGCACGCGCTTGCCGCGCAGGTCGAGGTGCGGGGCAACCCGCGCCCACTTCCAGTCCGAACGCCATTCGGTGTCTATGTGCACGCCGAACAGCTCGAAGGGCCCCTTGCGCCAGGGCGACAGGCCCAGCAAGGCCTGCCGCAGTCGCTCGCGTTCGGGGTCGGTGCAGGGGCCGTCCAGGGTGAAGTGCTTTTCCAGCTCGATCCGGCTGGGGTGCAGGGGCGGCAAGGCGTCCAGGGCGCCCTGCCAGCGCTGCAGGTCGCCATGGCCGACGGCCATTTTGCTGTCCAGTTGTTGCTGCAGGTCGCTGGCCCATTCGGCCAGGGGCGTGCCCTCCAGATGGCGGACCAGGGCTGTCAGGTCGATCATGGCAGGGCGACCAGGGAGGCGAAGTTCAGGCACTGGAACCAGGGCACCACCCGGGAAAAACCGGCGGCCAGCAGGCGTTCGCGGTGTTCTTCCAGGCTGTCGGGCAGCATGACCTTTTCCAGGGCGCTGCGTTTCTGGGCGATTTCCAGCTCGCTGTAGCCATTGGCGCGCTTGAAGGCGATGTGCAGCTCGGTCAGCAGCGCCTGTTCGTCGGCATCGTTGAACCGCAGCTTTTCCGAGAGGATCAGCGCGCCGCCCGGCACCAGGGCCTGGCGGATGCGCGTGAGCAGCACCAGGCGCTGGTCGGGGGCGATGAACTGCAGGGTGAAATTCAAGGCCACCAGGGAGCACGGCTGGAACTGCAGGCCGAGGATATCGGCCTCTATCACCTCCACCGGCAGCAATTCCTGGAACATGGCGTCCTGGGCATGGAGGTATTCGCGGCAACGCTCGACCATGGCGTGGGAGTTGTCCACCGCGAGTACTCGGCAGCCTTCGCTCCTGACGTGCCGACGCAGGGCCTGGGTCACGGCGCCGAGGGAGCTGCCCAGGTCGTAGAGCAGGCTCTGGGGCTGGGCGAACTGCGCCGCCAGCACCCCGATGTTCTCGACTATGGTCGGGTAGCCGGGCACCGACCGCTTGATCATGTCAGGGAACACCCGCGCCACGTCCTCGTTGAAGGCGAAATCCTGAACCTGGGGCAGGGGGTGCGCAAAAATGCGGTCGGGTTCTTGGCTCACGGGCGTTCCGAAGGCGAGGGCGAAAAGGCCGGCATTTTAGCCAAGACTGGGCCTCAACCATACTGCTGTCGCGAGAAAAGGCGCCAGAAACGGGCCAATGCGCCGCGAGAAGACCCTCTAAACGGGCGCTATTTCACGGTGATCAGGCAGTCGAAGCGTTCGGCCGGGGCGACCTCGGTTTCCCAGGGGCGCTGATAGAGCAGCAGCAGACGGCCCTCGCCCGGCTGGGCCGCCTGGAAACGCCAGGTGGATTGGCCGGCGCTGCCGACCAGGCCGACCTCTTCCGGGTTGCTGTAGACCTCGGGACCCAGGCTGCGCAGGGCAGGCGCGGCGGCCTCCTTGAGCTGCCAGCGAAAACCGGTGGTCGGGTTGCTCGGCAGGGTCAGGATCAGGGTCTGCTGGTCGTTCAGGCGCAGCGGGCACTTGCCTTGCTGGTCCTGCGTCAGGGTCTGGGTGCTGGGTGTCTGGGCGCAGGCGGCGAGCAGGGCCAGGCCGAGGGGGGGCAGCAGGCGGATGGCGAGCATGGGACGGGTCCTTCGATTCGGGGCTGCGGCCAGGATAGCGCAGTCCAACCGCCCATGGCGCGCCGGATGCGGCGCGACAGGGCGGGTTGGTGTGGCGCGGTGAACCGACAGCGGCGGGCTGCCGCTGCGCGGCGAGGCCGCCCTACGGGAACAGCACCTTGGCCACATCGGTAAAGCGTCTGGCGAAATGCACGGTGATGCCTTCCCTCAGGTAGTCCGGCAGCTCGGCGAAGTTGCCGCGGTTGGCCTCCGGCAGGATCAGCTCGAAGAGCTTCTGCCGCCGCGCGGCTATCACCTTCTCCCGGACGCCGCCTATGGGCATGACCTGGCCGGTCAGGGACAGTTCGCCGGTCATGGCCACGCCTTTCTTCGGCGCCTGGTTGCGTGCCAGGGACAGCAGGGCGCTGGCCATGGTGATGCCGGCGCTGGGGCCGTCCTTGGGCGTGGCACCGTCCGGTACGTGGAGGTGGACGAAGGCCTGGTCGAAGAACGCCGGGTCGCCGCCGAACTGCTTGAGGTGGGAGGCGACATAGCTGTAGGCGATCTCCGCCGACTCCTTCATCACCTCGCCCAACTGGCCGGTGAGCTTGAAGCCGCGATTGAGGGTGTGGATGCGCGTGGCCTCGATCGGCAGGGTGGCGCCGCCCATGCTGGTCCAGGCCAGCCCGGTGAGCACGCCGATGCCCGAGAGCAGTTGTTCGTTGCGAAAGACCGGCACGCCCAGGTAGCTCTCCAACGCCTGGGGACCGATTTTCACGGCTTTGCCCGGGTCATCCAGCAGCTTGACCACTGCCTTGCGCACCAGCTTGCTCAGTTGTTTTTCCAGTTGGCGCACCCCGGCCTCGCGGGCATAGCCCTCGATCAGCGCCTTGAGGGCGCTGTCGCTCAGGCTCAGGCGATTCTTCGGCACGCCGGCCTTGGCCAGCTGCTTGGGCCAGAGGTGGCGCTTGGCGATGGCGAGCTTTTCCTCGGCGATGTAGCCGGACAGGCGAATCACCTCCATGCGGTCGAGCAGCGGGCCGGGAATCGAGTCCAGGGTATTGGCGGTGCAGACGAATAGCACCTTGGACAGGTCCAGGCGCAGGTCCAGGTAGTGGTCGAGGAATTCGGCGTTCTGTTCCGGGTCCAGGGTCTCCAGCAGGGCCGAGGCCGGGTCGCCCTGGTAGCTGCTGCTGAGCTTGTCGATCTCGTCGAGCATGATCACCGGGTTCATCACCTCGACTTCCTTCAGTGCCTGCGCCAGCTTGCCCGGCAGGGCGCCGATATAGGTGCGGCGATGGCCCTTGATCTCGGCTTCGTCGCGCATGCCGCCGACGCTGAAGCGGTAGAAGGGCCGGCCCAGGGTCTCGGCGATGGATTTGCCGATACTGGTCTTGCCCACGCCCGGTGGGCCGACCAGCAGCACGATGGAGCCGGCGATCTCGCCCTTGTAGGCGCCGACCGCGAGGAACTCGAGAATGCGCGCCTTGATGTCGTCCAGGCCGGCGTGGTGACGGTCCAGCACTTCGCGGGCATGGGCGAGGTCGAGCTTGTCCTGGCCGTACAGCCCCCAGGGCATGGCCGTGGCCCAGTCCAGGTAGTTGCGGGTGACGGCGTATTCCGGCGAGCCGGTTTCCAGGATCGACAGCTTGTGCAGCTCTTCGTCGATACGCTTGCGCGCCTGCTCGGGCAGGGTCTTGCCCTCCAGGCGTTGGCGGAATTGCTCGCTGTCGGCGCTGCGGTCGTCCTTGGTCAGGCCCAGTTCCTGCTGGATCAGCTTGAGCTGTTCCTTGAGGAAGAATTCGCGCTGGTGCTTGCCGATCTTCAGGTTCACCTCGGCCGACAGCTCGTGTTGCAGGCGCGCGACCTCGACTTC
Source organism: Pseudomonas sp. (assembly GCA_035290985.1). Lineage (GTDB taxonomy): Bacteria > Pseudomonadota > Gammaproteobacteria > Pseudomonadales > Pseudomonadaceae > Aquipseudomonas. The sequence continues at coordinate 3,546 of DATDTH010000515.1, forward strand.
CCGACGCAGCAGCGGCAGGACCTTTTCCATGCGCTTGAGCATCGGCACGCAGTCCAGCACGTCCTGCAGTTCGGCGCCGGGGGCGCTGGTCAGGGCCGCGGCGAAGTCGGTCAGGGGTGAGGGTTCGTTGGGGCTGAAGCGGTTCAGGTAGTTTTTCAGCTCCTCGCTGTACAGCGGGTTGAGCGGCAGCAGCTCCTTGATCCCGTTGATCAGCGCCATGCCATAGGCCTTGACCTCGTCCCGCGGGTCCAGGGGGCTTGCCGGGTAATCGACCTCGGCCAGGTAGGGCGGCTTGCGGCTCAGCCAGCCGCGGATGCGCACCCGGGTCAGGCCCTGGGCGACGAACTGCAGCTTGCCGCCTTCCTGGGCGGCGCTGTGCACCCGCACCACGGTGCCGTGTTCGGGCAACTGGTCCGGGTCGAAGCCCTGGCTGTCCGGTTGGGGCGCGTCGACGAAGAACAGCGCCAGGTTCTTGTGTTCGGTCTTGCCCACGCGCTCCAGGGTCTGGGCCCAGGGTTCGGGGTTGACGATCACCGGCAGCACCTGGCCGGGGAAGAAGGGGCGGTTGTGCACCGGCAGGATATAGAGCTTGTCCGGCAGCCGCTGGCCGGGCAGGACCAGCCCCGTGGCGGCGGCATTCTGTTCGTCGACGACCTGATCGTTCATGCGACACCTTGCGCTCGAGTGATACAGGTTAGATGGGGCGTTGTTGCCGCCTTTTCAATGTGACGGGGCGGCTCGCGCTTGTCCCAGGCCTCAGGCCAGGCTGGCGCGCAGCCCCTGCAGGCGCTCGTCGATGATCGGAGTGAGCAGGGCGAAGCAGTCGGTGGGGGCCAGGCGCACCCGTGGCGCACCGATCAGCTCGCGGTCGAGGCGCTCGATCACCGCCTGGATCCGCCGTTCGCAGGAGGTCGCGTTCAGGCGCTGGCAGAGGTAGCGCATCTGGATCTGCAGCTCCAGGGGGCAGCGTGCATGGCCGGCGGCGCGTACCGCCAGCGCCCGCAGGCGGCCCAGGTCTTCCAGGCCACGGCAGGCTTCGCCGAGCCCGGTGCTGGCCGGGCCATGGTGCTCGCCCAGGCGCAGCTCCAGCAGGTGGATGGCCTCCAGCAGGCGTTCGATCAACTGGCAATGGCCATTGAAGTCCGCGGGCTGGCCGCGCAAGGCCGGCCAGGCGCTGGCCAGAGCGGGCAAGCGTTGCTCCGCGGCGGGCCAGCGCTGCCACAGGCGATCGAGTTGCTGGGCGATGGCCGCGCGCTGCCGGCGGCTCTGCTCATCGCCCAGCGAGCCCAGGCCCCGGTGTTTCTGCAGATACTGCAACAGCTCCAGGGCCAGTTGCAGGGCCTGGGTATGTTCGCGGGCCTGGCGGGCATGCTGGCGCCGTCGGGCCAGGTGCAGGCCGGCCGTGGCGATCGACAACAGCAGAAGGCCGAGCAGGGGACTGAACCAGAGGGTCATGGGGCTACCTCGCGCAGGTTGGCGGAGCCGGTAAGCCGGGTCAGGTAAAGGGTCAGGCTGTGCAGCTCGTGGGACTGTTCGCGCTGCTCGGTGACGGACTGACCGATCCGCTGCAACTGGTCATGCAGGGACTGGCTGGCGCCGCCATGTTCATCCAGGGCGTGCTGCAGGCAGTGCAGGTCGGCCAGGCTTTGCTGGTTCTGCTGGGCGAGCTGGTGCAGGTTGCCGGCCAGGGCTTCGCTGCGGGCGGCGCCCTGGTCGAGCAACTGGCGGTGCTCCTCGACCTCGTGGCGCACGCTGTGCACCGCCTGGCCGATATCGGCGACCACCCGGGTGATGTGCTGGACCGCCTGGTCGCTGGCCAGGGACAGCTGGCGTACCTCGTCGGCGACCACGGCGAAGCCGCGGCCCTGTTCGCCGGCCCGCGCCGCCTCGATCGAGGCGTTGAGCGCCAGCAGCTGAGTCTGCTTGGCCAGATTCTGGATGCTCTGCAAAGAGGCATCCACCGCCCGGGTATGCTCCAGCAATTGGCTCACGGCCTCGGCGGTGCGGCCGAGGCTCTGGCGGATATCGACCATGGCGCTGCCCACTGTCTGGGCGTCCTGGCGGCCCGCCTCACTCTTTTGGTGCGCCACCTGAAAGGCGCTGGAGGCCTGTTGGCCGAGGTGCTGGATCTGCTCCAGGGCCTGGCCGATACCCGCGCTGGCCTGGGCGATGTTCGCCACCTGCTGGCCTTGGGTTTCGCTGCGCTGCTCGGCCGTGGCGGCCATGCCGGCCAGGGCCTGGCTGGCGAACTGCACCTCGCTGCGCAAGCGTTCGGCGCCGCGGCGTTGCTGGTGCTGATCGACGATCAGCCCGTGCAGGTCCGCTCGCTCGGCGCCGCACAGCTGGTGGAAGCCGGCTCGCAGCCGCTCGAGGGCATGGCGCTGGCGTTGCTGCTGCAGCAGATAGGCCAGCAGGCCGAGCAGTTGCACGGCCATGGCCGGCCAGAACAGGCCGTTCAGGGCCAGGGGGATGC
>DATDTH010000516.1:0-6015 GCA_035290985.1 Pseudomonas sp.
CAGGCTGCTCTGGCTGCGGGTCTGCACCGTCAGGCGCAACGCCGCCTCCATCAGCAGGCGCTTGCCCGGTGCCTCGCTGGGTTTGTGCTGTACCAGCGGCTCGTCACCGCTCACTGCTGCGTCCATCAACCTCACCCGTCCCCGTCTCACCCGACTAAAAGTTGGCTTGTGCCCTCGCCTCTTGCCGGGAAGTATACAGCCGTCTACATTTGTATACAGCTGTATACCTGAGACGCTCATACAATAATCATAAAGGAGTCGGCCATGAATGCGCCCACGTCACCCCCCGCCGCGGTCCGCCAGTGCAAGATCGCCATTGTCGGCAGCGGCTTCTCCGGCCTGGGGATGGCCATCCGCCTGAAGCAGCAGAACGAGCAGGACTTCCTGCTGTTCGAGAAGGAAGCCGGCGTCGGCGGCACCTGGCGGGTCAACAACTACCCGGGCTGCGGCTGCGACGTGCAATCGCACCTGTATTCCTTCTCCTTCGAGCAGAACCCCAACTGGACGCGGATGTTCGCCAAGCAACCGGAAATCCAGGGTTACCTGGAAGGCTGCTGGGAAAAATACCAGTTGCAGGACAAGACCCTGCTCAACACCGAGATTGCCCGCCTGGAATGGGACGAGCAGCAGGAACGCTGGCAGATCGAGGACCGCGCCGGCAACCGCTATAGCGCGCAATTCGTGGTGTCCGGCATGGGCGCCCTCTCCACCCCATCCATCCCGCCGCTCAAGGGCCTGGAGAACTTCACCGGCACCCAGTTCCACTCCCAACAGTGGAACCACGATTACGACCTCAAGGGCAAACGGGTGGCGGTGATAGGCACGGGGGCCTCGTCCATCCAGTTCATCCCGCAGATCCAGCGCGAAGTGGCCAAGCTGGACGTGTTCCAGCGCACCGCTCCCTGGATCATGCCCAAGCCGGACCGGGCCATCAGCGCCGGCGAACGCGAGCGCTTCAAGCGCTTCCCCCTGGTGCAGAAACTCTGGCGCGGGCTGATCTACGCCATGTTGGAGAGCCGGGTGATCGGCTTCGCCTGGGCGCCGAAGATCATGAAACTGGCCCAATGGGTCGGCAAGCGCTTTATCGCCGCGCAGATCAAGGACCCGGAACTGCGGCGCAAGGTCACCCCGGACTACACCATGGGCTGCAAGCGGGTACTGATCTCCAATGACTATTTCCCCGCGCTGACCCAGCCCAACGTCGACCTGATCACCACCGGCATCGAGGAAATCCTCGCCAACAGCATCCGCACCCTGGACGGCCAGGAGCACCCGGTCGATGCCATTATCTTCGGCACCGGCTTTTCCCCCAGTGATCCCCTGCCCCGCGGCACCCTCTTCGGCCGCGGCGGCGTCGACCTGCTGGACACCTGGCCCGACGGTCCGCAGGCCTACAAGGGCACCATGACCGCGCAGTTCCCCAACCTGTTCTTCCTGATGGGACCGAATACCGGGCTGGGGCACAACTCCATGGTCTACATGATCGAGTCGCAGATTCACTACGTGCTCGGCGCGCTGAAACTGCTGGGCGAGCGCAACCTGCAGAGCCTGGAGGTCAAGCGCGAAGTCCAGGACAGGTTCAACGGCAAGCTCCAGGGCAGCCTGGGCAGTACCGTATGGAACGCCGGCGGCTGCATGAGCTGGTACCTGCACCCCGTCAGCGGTCGCAACTGCACCGTCTGGCCCGGTTTCACCTGGCGCTTCCGCCTGCTGACCCGCCAGTTCGATCCGGCGGCCTACCATTTCGGCCATGCCGATGCCGCCCATCCCGCCCAGGGCCTGCAACCCCTGAGCCACCACGCCGAGGTCGCCCTATGAAGTCTTTTGAAAACCAGGTCGCCGCCATCACCGGCGCCGGTTCCGGTATCGGCCGCGCCCTGGCCTATGCCCTGGCGCGCCAGGGCTGCCACCTGGCCCTGTCCGACGTGAACGAAGAAGGCCTGGCCCAGACCGCCGCCCATGCCCGCACCCTGGGAGTGAACGTGACCGAACTGCGAGTCAATGTCGCCGATCGCGAAGCCGTCCACGCCTGGGCCGACCAGGTGGTCCTGGACCATGGTCGGGTCAACCTGATCTTCAACAACGCCGGCGTCGCCCAGGGCGGCACCGTGGCCGGCAACGAGTACGCCGACTATGAATGGATCATGGCCATCAATTTCTGGGGCGTGGTGTATGGCACCAAGGCGTTTCTGCCGCACTTGCAGGCCGCGGGCCAGGGGCATGTGGTCAACACCTCGAGCATTTTCGGGATCTTCTCCCAACCCGGGATGAGTGCGTACAACGCCACCAAGTTCGCCGTGCGCGGTTTCACCGAATCGCTGCGCCAGGAACTGGACATGGCCGGCACCAGGGTTTCCGCCAGTTGCGTGCACCCGGGCGGGATCAAGACCAATATCGCCACCACTGCCCGGATGAATGCCAGCCTGAGCCAGATCACCGGGCAGGACGCCGACCAGGCCCGCCGGCAATTCACCGATCAGTTGCTGCGCACCAGCCCGGACCAGGCGGCCCGGGTCATCTTGCGCGGGGTGTTGGGCAACAAGCGGCGCATCCTGATCGGGGCCGACGCCCACCTGCTCGATGCCATGCAACGCCTGCTGCCGGCCCTGTATCAACGCCTGGTGACCGCGGCCATGCGCCTGGGCGCGCGACTGGCGCCCAAGGCCAAGACCCAGGAACTCCCCGAGCGCTAATCGACGCCGGTCCACCGCCCAAAGCCCTGCCGGCCCCAGCCCCAGGGCTTTTTTAATTAAAGAGACGGAGGCTCAGCTACAGTAATTTTCGTTTGGCGCAATCCGGGGCGGCAACGTCCCGGTTTGACGCCTCGCACAGAAGGTCGCTCACCCGTCAAAAGCGCAAACGGCCCGGGGGCGGCACAAGGACCCCAGGCAGAACGGAGGCTTCTATGGCCTGCTGCAAGCGTTGGACCTCGCCGCCGACCCAGGCCACCCCGCCACCCGCTTGCCGAATGGCCTCTTCCTGCCCCTCGATCATCCGCGCCGCCAGTAAACGCAAGGCCTGGGCCTGGGCCTGAGTGGCCGTGGGGTCGACGAACGCCTGTCCCGTCCAACTGACGGCATTTTCCAGGTGCTGGATCGAGGCCGACAGGAAATGTCCCGCCGACTGGGGCTCGTCCCGATCCAAGGCCTGGGCTGCCCTGGCCTGATGATCCGCCGCGATCGCGCTTTCGGCCCGGGCGAAGACCACCGACAACGAGGGCAGGTCATCCAGTTCGCCCCCGGCGGTGCCCGTAAGCAGATCGGCAACCCCCGCCAATTCCAGGGCGCACGCTTGCAAGGCCGCCTGCTGACGAAGCTCCGCATTGCCGGCGGCCAGGTCCAGGTAGGCACTGGCCCGGTGCAGATCATGGGCGGCAGCCTGGTAATCGTGACGCAGCAACCACTGATCGGCACGTTGCATATGGGCCGAGGGCTGCTCCATCAACAGCACCCACTGGGTTTCATCCTTGAACCTGAGCCCCCCGCCGACCGAGGGGCCGGGCTGCCAAGCCACGGGTTGTGCGCAAAAGCCCGCGCAGGCCAGCGGCCATATCGCCTCGCCGGCCGACGCGGCGGTGCAGGGCAGCGTCAACAACAAGAAAAGGGACGCGCCCCGGCGCAGGACGCGGTGCGCGGCGCTCAATGCGGCGCGACTGAGCGCGCTAGCGCTGTGTAAGTTGCTATCCATGGCACGTTACCTGTCCGGTATGACGAGCTGTGAGAGGAATAAAAATGAGGGTTTGTTTCCCATTGACATTCCTTTCTCCATTGGCACATAGAGCCTCGGCCGCTACGGCGCCAGCCCGACGAATCTAGTCTTTAAACTTTTTCTTTTCTGTTCGGCAGCGAACATAAGAACGAGAAAAACGCCTATTCGCTTCATTATCTGATATCAATACGCCAGTTATCGCCAACAAAGGGCGGCCGCGGAAACTGAGTGCAACACCTGACCTTTCCGGTACGGTGCGGCCCCATGACTTATCACGAACTCAGCGTCGAAGAGCGCGTCACCATCCAACTCGGTCGAGCTCAAGGCTTTAGTCTGCGCAAGATCGCCGGCTTGATCCATCGATCCCCCTCGACCATCAGCCGCGAGACACGGCGCAACCGGGAAGTCTGTGGGCGTTACTCGGCCCATACGGCCCAGCAATCCATGCGGACCCGCCGCCAGGTCTGTCGACCCCAGCGCAAGCTGCTGCCGGGCAGCGAACGCTTCGAATTGGTGACCCATATGCTGCGTGAATGTTTGTCTCCCGAACAGATAGCCGGCAAGCTGCGCAGCATGAATATACCCAGCCTCAGAGACGCCTACGTCTGTCGCGAGACGATCTACACCGCGATCTATGCCCTGCCGGTCGGTGGGTTGCGTAAAGAGCTGATCATCTGCCTGCGCCAGGGCAAGAGCACCCGCCGGCCACGCGCGGGCGGTGTGGATCGGCGTGGGCAGATTCCCGACATGGTCAGCATCCATGTGCGCCCACCCGAGGTTGAAACCCGACTGATGCCGGGCCACTGGGAAGGCGACCTGATCAAGGGCAAGGCCAACGCCTCGGCGGTAGGCACCCTGGTGGAGCGCACCAGCGGCTACTTGATGTTGGTAAAGATGAGCGACGCGACGGCGACCTCGGCGATGGAGGGTTTCAGTGCTGCGCTCAATCGCATGCCGCTGGCGATGCGTAAAAGCATGACCTACGACCAGGGGCGGGAGATGGCACGGCACGCCGAAATCACCCAGCAGACCGGCGTGGCCATCTACTTCTGCGATCCTCACAGCCCTTGGCAGCGCGGCAGCAATGAGAACATCAACGGCCTGATCCGCCAGTACCTTCCCAAGGGCACGGACCTGTCGGGATACAGCCAGGAACAACTGGATGCCATGGCACTGCAACTGAACATGCGTCCACGTAAGCGCTTCGACTTTAAATGCCCAATCGAGATGATGGGCGAGGTCATGCACAAAGCGATGGCTATGCAGCATGATGCTCCGGCTTCAATTCAATAACCGTGTTGCACTCAGCACCTGCAACCGCCAAGCAATACGACTAATCTTTTACTTTAGCAAATAATCATATAAATAACCCTTACAACAACCGAACTTAACTTGATCTCAATATGACTTCACTTGATCTCGCTATGAACGCGCGTTCCAGACGCAGTAGGCGCCGCTCACCCAGGGAGTTTCAAACGCACCCAGACCCAGCGCCCGGCCCCGGCAGTGCGGCTGCCTTAAGGCAATTCGCCATTATTTATCTTTAAAACTGTCCGTTTATCGCCATGGCAATAGACCCACGCCTTTGTGCGATAGCGTACATACAAAGTGTAAGTCAGTTGATTATCCTGAATTGAATAACGTTCTTCCTGGAGATCCAACCCACGGTTGTAACCATGCCCAACGCACCCGAACCTCAGCATAACCATCTGCTCGCATGCCTTCCCGCCACTGTTACTGAACGCCTACGCCCTCACTTGGAACTGGTCTACTTGCCCTTCGGCAAAGTCTTGTATCAATCCGGCGAGCGCATGACCCATGTGTATTTCCCCACCGACGCCATCGTCTCGCTGATGCATGTGATGGAAAATGGCGCTTCGGCGGAGATCGCCGTGGTCGGCCATGAAGGCGTGATCGGGGTGGCCCTGTTCATGGGCGGAGGCAGCACCCCCAGCCGCGCCCTGGTTCAGAGTGCCGGCCATGCCTTCCGTCTGCCCGGCCAGCGGCTGAAACAGGAATTCGGCCGTCATGGCGATTGCCTGCGCCTGCTGTTGCGCTACACCCAGTCTCTGCTCACACAGATGGCCCAGAACGCCGTGTGCAACCGCTACCACTCGGTGGATCAACAGCTGTGCCGCTGGTTGCTGCTGTCCCTCGATCGCCTGCCGGGCAACCGGGTAAACATGACCCAGGAACTGATTGCCAGCATGCTCGGGGTACGCCGGGAAGGGGTGACCGAAGCCGCGGGCAAACTGCAAAGGCTCGGCGCCATCCAGTATGCCCGCGGGCAGATCGAGGTACTCAACC
>DATDTH010000517.1:0-6499 GCA_035290985.1 Pseudomonas sp.
ACTGAGCATCGCCCGGGGCGTGGGGGGCCACTATTGGGTGGCCGGCTCAGTCGAAGGTCATTCCGTGCAGTTCCTGGTGGATACCGGGGCCACCTCCATCGCCATGAACGAGGGCCAGGCGCGGCGTCTGGGTATCGACTACCGGGTAAGCGGCACACCGACCATGGTCAATACCGCCAGCGGCACGGCCAAGGCCTGGCGGGTCAGCCTCGATAGCGTCAAGGTCGGCGCCCTGGAAGTGCTGGGGGTGGAGGCCGTGGTGCTGCAGGGCGATTCGCCGACCGAGGCCCTGCTGGGCATGAGCTTTCTCAATCGGGTCGGCTGGCGCGAAGACCAGGGCATGCTGGTGCTGGAGTCGAAGCTCTGAGGCTTTGAGCGACAGTCTCGATGCTTATCATCGGCAATTCAGCCTGACTCGCTGGCCGATGCTGCTGTTACAATGCCGGCCTTCCGAATTTCCCCTTCGATCAGGAGCATCCGGTGCCCGTCGTTTTTGTCGCCGCCTCCCAGCTGCCCACACCCTTCGCGGTGTTCACCATGCATGGCTTCCGCGAGGAGGCGACCGGCCGCGAGCACGTCGCCCTGACCCTGGGCGATTTTTCCGACGGTACGGCCGTGCTCGGCCGGCTGCATTCCGAGTGCCTGACCGGCGACGCGCTGTTCAGCCTGCGCTGCGATTGCGGTTTTCAACTGGAGGCGGCCCTGCGGGCCATCGCGGCCGAAGGGCGCGGCGTCCTGCTCTACCTGCGCCAGGAGGGTCGTGGCATCGGCCTGCTGAACAAGATCCGCGCCTATGAGTTGCAGGACGGCGGCGCCGACACGGTCGAAGCCAACGAGCGCCTGGGGTTCGGTGCCGACCAACGCGATTACGGCATCTGCCTGCCGATGCTCGAACACCTGGGTATCGCCTCGCTCAAGCTGATGACCAACAATCCGCGTAAGGTCAAGGCCTTGACCGAGATGGGTATACCGGTCGCCCAGCGCATGCCGCTGCAGATCGCGCACAACCCGCACAACAAGTATTACCTGGCCACCAAGGCCGGCAAGCTCGGCCACCTGCTGGGCAACCAGCACCAGGGCGAAGCCGAGGTCGAGGACAGCCTGTGACCCGCGAGGCCGTGCGGCGTCGGCTGGCCCTGGCCTGGTGGCGGCAGCTCGGCCTGAGCCTGGGGCCGCTGTTCGTGCTGAACCTGGTGTTTGGCGCGAGCCCGGCGGTTTTTCCGGTCATGTCCATGCCGCTGTTTATCGCCGCCCTGGCGTCCATGTTTATCAGCCTGCCGCTGTTCACTGCCTACAAGCACGCGCTGATCGCCACCGAAGCAGCCCTGGACAGCCCCGAGGAGCCTGCGGCCTGGCTCGCCCTGGCGAAAACCCGGCGCCTGGCCTTTCTCGGCGCCGGCCTGCCGGCCTGGATCGCCGCGCTGGCGGTGTTCGTCGGCCTGGAGGCGATCCCCCTGATGTTGCTGGCGCTGTCCAGCCTGGTGCTGCTGATCCTCTACCGCATTCCCCGCCAGCTCGGCTGATGCGCCGTCTGCTGCTGGCGGGCCTGCTGTGGCTGTCGCTCGGTTCGGCCCTGGCGGTCGAGCGGGTGGTCAGCCTGGCACCCTCCCTGAGCGAAATCATGCTGGAGCTGGACGCCGCCGCGCTGCTGGTGGGCGTGCTGGATGGCGGCGAGCGACCGGCCGCCCTGGGGCACCTGCCCTCGGTGGGGCGCTATGGCCAGTTGGAGCTGGAAAGCCTGCTGGCCCTGCGCCCGGACCTGGTGCTGCTCTGGCCGGACAGCATCAGCGCCGGGCAACAGCAGCAGCTGCGCCAGTTCAATATCGCCCTGCATATAGTCGAGCCGCGCAACCTGGCGCAACTGGCGACCCAGTTCGCCGAAATCGGCCAGCGGGTCGGGCGCGCCGAGGCCGGGCAGCGCCTGACCGCGCGCTTCCAGCACGGTCTGGCGGCCTTGCGCCGGGAATACCGCCGCGAGCGGCCGCTCAGGGTCTTCTACCAGATCTGGGATGTACCGCTCTACACCCTGGGTGGCGAACAGATCATCAGCGATGCCTTGGCGGTCTGTGGTGGGCAGAACATCTTCGCCGAGCTGGAGCTGCCGGCGCCCCAAGTGAGCATCGAGGCGGTGCTGCAGCGCGACCCCCAGGTGATACTGGTCAGCGCCGCGTCGCTGCAGGCCGCCTGGAGCGCCTGGCCCGGGTTGCGGGCGGTGCGCCTTGGGCAGGTCTGGAGGGTGCCGGATACCGGCCTGGAACGCCCCAGCTTCCAGATGCTGGCCGCCACCGCACAGCTGTGCCGGTTGCTGCGGCGCGCGAAATAAGCGGTCCGATTCACCGCGGTAAGGATGGGCGGGCACCGAATTTCTCACGGTAGGTTTTCGGCGTCACCCCCACGTAGCGGCGGAACAGCGTGCGAAAGAACGCGATATCCTCATAGCCCACCCGGTTGCAGATCACTTCGATGGGTTCGGCTCCCACCTCGAGGGCATTCTTGGCGGCGCCTATCCTGACCTGGTGGAGATAGGCCAATGGCGTTCCCTCCGTGGCTGCCTTGAAGCGGCGCATAAAGCTGCGCAGGCTCATGTTGTAGCGAGACGCCAACTCTTCCATCGAGAACGCCTGCCGATAGTGCCCTTCGATCCACGCCTGGGCTTCCAGGATTGCCTGGTCCGCGTGTCGTTTATTGAGGGCAAGCACCGAGAACCCCGCCTGGGAGCTGCGCGACGTCTCGATCAGCAGCGATTTGGCGCATTGCATCGCGATTTCGCGACCGCAGTACCTTTCCACCAGGTATAGGGAGAGGTCCAGCGCCGCGTTGACGCCGCCGCCGCACAGGACATTACCCGCATCGGTCACCAGGCGATCCGGTTTCAGGTCGACCTTCGGGTATCGCGCCTGGAACTGCTCGGCCAAGCCCCAGTGGGTCGTCGCCTCTTTACCATCGAGAATTCCGGCCTCCGCGAGCAGGCACACGCCCGAGCAGATGCCGGCAATGGTGGCGCCTTGAGCGTGCCATTTGCGCAGCCATGCCACCGCCCGGCCGTTGTGTTTCAGGATACTGTCCAGCTGCGCGCCACCGGACGAAACCAGGATCAGATCGGTCGCGCTGACCTGCTCGATCGAGCACTGGGGCATGATCACCAGCCCCCCGGCTCCGGTTACCCTCTGGCCGTCGATCGACGCCGTCACCACCTCGAACCGCTGATCGATGGGTTGGCCGGTGAGATGGTTCCACCACACGCCGGCGAACTGGAACACCTCCAGGGGACCGGTCACGGTCGAGTAGAGCCCGTGGCCCAGGATCAGGATGGTCACTCGCAGCATGGTTTCGACTCTCGACAGTTTGGCGTGATCGCCAATGTACAGTGACATAAATGCCACTGCGATTCGAGAGCGCCGCCCAGTAACCTTGCTTCGTTCATGGCGTTCAGGGGTGCCACAGTAAGGCGCGCATCACCCTGGCGTTTCGCAGCGCGCAAGGAGGTTCGATGATCAATCTTGAAGGCGTGGTTTCGACGCATTGGCACAAGGCCCCGGTGTTCGAGCTCTTCCCGGGTGTGCATGTCCGCCTGCTCTGGCGCGATGGGCGGGGTGCCAGGGCCTGCTACCTGGAGTTCGCCGCTGGCAGCGCGTTCACCACCCTGGATGTGCACGACTCCGGTCCCGAAGAGGTCTTTGTGATCTCCGGGATCTACAGCGACGGGGTCCATGACTACCCCGCCGGTTCGTTCATTCACAACCCCAAGGGCTCGGCGCACCTGCCTCGCTCGAAGGAGGGCTGCGTGATTTTCCTGTTCCTGCCCGAAGGCTGAAACCGGCGTTATTCGGGTTTAGGCACCGCTACTCAACGCGCTGAAGGAGTGATAACCATGCAGATCGCCATTGTGCTGTACCCCGGAGTGACGGCGCTCGATGCAATCGGGCCCTACGAAGTGCTTCGCATGATCCCGGGCAGTGAAATCAGATTCGTCAGCGCCGAACCCGGTCCGATCATGACCGACAGCGGGGTGCTGGTAGTGGGGGCAACCCATACCTATGCGGCAACGCCGTCGCCCGACCTGGTGTTGGTGCCGGGTTCGGCCGCCAATACAGCTACGGCTATGGCGGACAAAGCGCTGATCGGTTGGCTGCAACAGGTGCATCGAACCAGTCACTGGACCGTCTCGGTATGCTCGGGTGCGCTAGTCCTGGCGGCCGCCGGGATTCTGCAGGGGCACCCGGCGACTACGCATTGGGCCGCTCAGGATGCGCTCGCCGCCTTTGGTGCGACGGCGCAGCGCGAACAGCGGATTGTCCGCTCGGGCAAGATAGTCACTGCCGCCGGGGTGTCCGCCGGAATCGACCTTGGGCTCTGGCTGGTGGGCCAGATGTGTGGCACCGAGCGGGCGGAAGTCGTGCAGTTATTGGTCGAGTACGACCCACAGCCCCCGTTCAATGCCGGTCACCCTGGCAAGGCTTCAAAGCAGGTCTTCGATATTGCGCGGGCGGAGATGTTCAGCCGCTCCCAACACCCTCGTTAAGGAGCGGAATAGATGAATAAGCCCACACCGTCGGACGCGGTCGCTGAATTGGTGGCTGCAATCAATCAAGGTGACGTGGCGGCGGCCACCGCCTTGTATGAGGAAGGCGCTTCCTTTGTCGCCCAGCCCGGGAAGATGAGCGTCGGAACCGAGGCGCTTCGCGAGGCGCTGGCCGGATTGATTGCCTTGAAGCCGATTCTCACCACCCTGGTGCACCGGACGATACAAACGGGCGAGGTCGCGCTTTATTGCGGCCAATGGACTTTAACCGGCACGGCTGCGGACGGCCGTCTAGTCCACATGAGTGGCACCTCCTCGGACGTACTTCGGCAGCAGTCCAATGGACGCTGGTTGGTTGCCATAGACAACCCCTGGGGGCCGGCCATTTTGGGCTGAGTTTCGTAGAGGCCGTCTTGCGGCTTGGCGACCAGGGGGCAGCTTACGTAGATTCCAGATAAGCCTTGGCGCAATCCGGGGCAGCGGGTTTCGCCGAAGCGCTCGCAGAGCAAAAGCTACGAAAAGACCGTAGGTCGGGTTAGCGAAGCGTAACCCGACCTACGGGAATCACTGCTTTGGTAGGGCCTACAGCTTTGGCGTCCAGGTCAGGCCGAGCATCAGGCTGCGGGGAATTTCCTCGTAGCCGTAGTAGGCGTAGTTGTCCGAGACGGAGCTGTACAGCGAGCGGCTGTAGTCCTTGTCCAGGGCGTTGGCCAGTTTCAGGTCGAAGGCCAGGGCGGGGCTGGCCTGCCAGCTGGTGCGCAGGTCCAGCACGGCATAGCCGCCGAGGGCGCGCTTATTGCCGGCATCGTCGTAGCTGGAGCTGACCGCCAGCCAGCTGGCGCCGACGCCGAAGGCGCCGAAGCGGCGGTCCAGGTCCAGGTTCAGGGTGCGCCTGGCGCGGTGGGCCAGGGTATGGCCGTTGCTGCGATCGCGCGGGTCGATGATGCTCAGGCCCAGCTCGCCCTGCCAGCCGAACAGCTCCTGCTGCAAGGCCGCCTCGAAGCCGGTGATACGTGCGTTGCTGACATTCTGGTTGCTGTTGCTGTCGCCGTCGTAGACGATCAGGTCGCGCACCTCGGTGCGGTACAGCGAGGTCTCGAGCCGGGTGCTCTCGCCGAGCTGGCTGCGCCATTGCAGTTCGTAGCTCTTCGATTGCTCCGGAGCCAGGTCGGGGTTGCTGCTGTCGCCGAAGACCGGGCTGGCGGGGAAATACAGCTGGTTGAAGGTCGGTGCGCGGAAACCCTCGGCGTAGGACAGCACCAGTTCGTTGTCCTGGCCCAGGGGCAGGGTCAGGGCGGCGTTCCAGGTATTGCTGCTGCCGTACTGCTGGTTCTTGTCGTGGCGCAGTCCCAGTTCGGTGGAGAAGGCGTCGCCGCGGTAGCTGTGCTGGACGAAGCCGGCCTGGTTCCAGCGGCTGGTCTGGTCGTAGGCGGTGCTGCTGCGCAGCTTGTCGTTCAGGTAGTCGACCCCCAGCAGCAGTTCGTGGCGGTCGTCGAGCTGCAGGCGATTGAGCCAGGCGGCCGAGTCGCGGTAGCTGTTGAACGCATCGCTGCCGGGAAACAGCTTGTCGAAGCTTTTCAGCTTGTCCTCGGCATGCCCCAGTTCCAGGCGGCTGTTCCAGCGGTCGGTGAGCTGGGCGTCGAGGTAGGTGGCGAGGCTGCTTTGGCCGAACTCGCTGTAGGGGTCTTGCTCGAAGGTGTTCCAGAAGGCGTCTTCGCGGCCATAGGGGTTGTCGTATTCGCTCTTGCCGCGCTGGTCCAGGGCGCTGATGCCGGCTTCCAGGCGTTCGTTGAAGCTGTGGCTGAGGTTGAAGCTCAGGGACTGGTTGCGGTAGGCGTCGTGATCCTGGTCGGCGGGGAACGAGCGGTCGGTGCGGTCGATGCCCTGGGTTTCCTCGAGGCTGGCGTTGAGGCTGAAACGGGTCTGGGCGTCGCCGCCGGACAGGCCCAGGCTGCGCTCCCAGGTGCCCTGGCTGCC
>DATDTH010000518.1:0-2439 GCA_035290985.1 Pseudomonas sp.
GCTGGATATGTCGGTGGTGCGCAACCTGCATGCGCAGCTGGAATCCCAGGCCGTCACCGACGCCTTGACCGGCCTGCTCAATCGCCGGGGCTTCCACCAGGCCCTGGAATCGGCGCTGGCGCGGGTCGATCGCAGTGGCAAGCGCATGGCCATCCTTTACCTGGACCTGGATGGGTTCAAACGGATCAACGATTCCCTCGGTCATGCCGCCGGGGACCAGGTGCTGCGCCAGGTGGCCGAACTGCTGAAGGTCAGCCTGCGGCCCTACGACATTCTGGCGCGCATGGGCGGTGACGAGTTCACCGCCTTGCTCGACTCCCTGGAGCACCCGGAAGATGCCGCGCGGGTGGCGGAAAAACTCATCGAGCTGATCTCGGTGCGGCATCGAGTCGACGGTCTCGAGGTTACCCTGGGGGCCAGCATCGGCATCGCCTGTTTTCCCGAATGCGGGCAGACGGTCGATGGCCTGTTGCGCGCGGCGGACATGGCGATGTACGAGGCCAAGCGTGCAGGGCGGCAGCAGTACCGGTTTTTCTCGCCGGAGATGAATGGCCGGGCCCGCTCGCGCCTGATGCTCGAGGAAAGCCTGCGCAGCGCCATCGAGCAGAACACCTTCGCTCTGGTCTATCAACCGCAGATCTACCTGGAGACGGGGCGTCTGCGCGGGTTCGAAGCGCTGTTGCGCTGGCAGCATCCGGTGGCCGGCACCATAGCGCCGAATGTGTTTATCCCCCTGCTGGAAGAAACCCGCCTGATCAACCGCCTGGGCGACTGGATCTTCCACGAGGGGGTGCAGCAATGCCGCGCCTGGCGTGGCCGCTTCGGTGACGAACTGGTGCTCAGCCTGAATGTCAGTCCGGTGCAGTTCGGCATGCCGCAATTGGTGGAAGACTTGCGTCGGGTGCTCGATCAACAGGGCCTCGATCCCCGACAACTGGAGGTGGAGGTCACCGAAAGCGCGCTGATGCAGGATCTCGAGACCACCCGCGAGCAGTTGCGCCAGCTGCGTGCGCTGGGCGTGAAGATCGCCATCGACGACTTCGGCACCGGTTATTCCTCCCTGGCCTACCTGCGGCATTTCGAGCTGGACACCCTGAAGATCGACCGGTTATTTATCGCCAATATGCTCGAGTCGCCCCGAGATGCGGCGGTGGTCAGCACCATCATCGACCTGGGACGGCACCTGGGCCTGGAGGTCATCGCCGAAGGGGTGGAAACCATCGAGCAGCGCGATTGGCTGGTCGAGCACCAGTGCAGCATCATGCAGGGCTTCCTGGTGGCCCAGGGGCTGTCGGTGGACGACGCCGACACCTTTCCCAGGCAGATCGACTGGTCGTTGTTCCGCAGCGAGGAGTGAGTGGCCCCGACAACGATGCTGTCGGGTTGGCAAAACGTAACCCGACAACGATGCTGTCGGGTTGGTAAAACGTAACCCGACCTACGAATACGCAGGGCGAAGACAGACGGATTTTCGCCTAGTCCCGGGCGGTGGGCGGGAATTGCGCGTGCAGGCGGTCCAGTTCGGCGTCCTTGGTCAGCCACAGCTGGTTGACCCACTGCTGGAACTCCAGGCGGTATTGCTCATCCTGGTCGTAGTTCTTGCCGATGAACTGCCGGGGAATCTCCTGCAGTTCGACGCGTACCACTATCTGTTCGATTTGCCCGCAAAGCAGGCTCCAAAAGCTCGGGTTGCCCTGGGGGTAATGCAGGGTGACGTTGACCAGCGCGTTCAGCTGTTCGCCCATGGCGTCCAGCACGAAGGCGATGCCACCGGCCTTGGGCTTGAGCAGGTAGCGGAAGGGCGAGTTCTGCTGGTCGTGCTTGGCCTGGGTGAAGCGCGTGCCTTCGAGGAAGTTGAACACCGAAACCGGATTGGTCTTGTAGCGCTCGCAGGCCTTGCGCGTGGTGGCCAGGTCCTGGCCGCGTTTCTCCGGGTGTTTTTTCAGGTACTCCTTGCTGAAGCGCTTCATGAAGGGGAACTCCAGCGCCCACCAGCACAGGCCGATCACCGGCACCCAGATCAGCTCGCGCTTGAGGAAGAACTTCAGGAAGGGCGCGCGGCGGTTGAGCTGGTATTGCAGCACCACTATGTCCACCCAGCTCTGGTGATTGCTGGTGACCAGGTAGGTCTGGCGCAGGTCCAGGTCGGCGAGCCCCTGCACGTCCCAGCGGGTGTGGCCGACCCCGTCCATCCAGGTCTTGTTGACGCTGATCCAGCTCTCGGCGGACCAGTGCATGGCGATATTGATCAGCCGCCGGGCGGCCTGGAACGGCAGCAACGCCTTGACCAGAGCGCCGATAAACAGCGGCCAGCAGAAAATCAGGGTGTTCGACGCCAGTATCAGCGTGGCGATCGAGCCCTTCAGTGGGGCGGGCAGAGGACGCAGAAAACGCAGCATGGGGGCAGGGGCCTCCAACAGGGGGGCGGCCTGGGCCGCC
>DATDTH010000519.1:0-3253 GCA_035290985.1 Pseudomonas sp.
GAGGCCATAGCCGCGGTGCGCGAGGAAGCCTGGCCCCAGGCGGGCAACGCCGATGAGCTGCATGAAGCCCTGATGGGCCTGGCCTGCCTGACGACAGACGAGGCCCGCGGCCACCCCCACTGGAACAGCTGGCTGGCGGACCTGGCCAAGGCCGGCCGCGCGACCCGCCTGGAAGGCGAGGTCGTGCTCTGGCTACCGGTCGAGCGCCTGGCGGCCTTTCGCGCACTCTACCCCCAGGCGCTCTGCACGCCGCCACTGTCCATACCCGAAGACCATGACCAGCTATGGGATCCGGACGAGGCGCGGGTCGAGATTCTTCGCGCACGGCTGAGCGCCTTCGGCCCCCTAAGCCTGGCGCAGATCGCCGAGCCGCTGGCCCTACCGGCCGCCCCGTGCAGCCAGGCCCTGGTGCGGCTCGAAGCCCAGGGTTATGTGCTGCGCGGGCGCTTCAGCCCCGGCGCCACCGAGGAACAATGGTGCGAGCGGCACCTGCTGGCGCGCATCCACCGCTACACGGTGAAACGCCTGCGCCGGGAAATCGAGCCGGTGGAGCGCGCCGATTTCATGCGTTTCCTATTCGACTGGCAACGCCTGTCGCCCGGCACCCGAGGTGAAGGCGCCGCCGCGCTGGCCGCGGTGCTCGAACAGCTGGAAGGCTATCAGGCCGCCGCCGGCGCCTGGGAACAGGAGCTGCTACCGGCCCGGGTCGCCGGCTATGCCGGCCACTGGCTGGACGAGCTGTGCCGCTCCGGGCGGCTGGTCTGGTTGCGCCAGGCCGGCCGCAGCCAGTCCGCCGCTGGAGCGGTGCGCGGCACGCCGGTGATGCTGCTGCCGCGCCGCCAGCTGAGCCTCTGGACGGCCCTGGGTGCCGGCGGCGCGGCGCCAAACCCGTCCTTGCGGGCGCAACGGGTGCTGGACGCCCTGGGCCGCCAGGGCGCGCTGTTCTTCGACGAGCTGCTGAGCGAAGCCCACCTGCTGCGCAGCGAACTGGAAAATGCCCTCGGCGAACTGGTCGCCCTGGGCCTGGTGAATGCCGACAGCTTCGCCGGTCTGCGCGCCCTGCTCGCCCCCGCCAGCAAACGTGGGCGCGGCGCGCGACGCCCACGGCACAGCGCCTTGATCGGCGGCATGGACGATGCCGGACGCTGGGCCCTGCTGCGTCGGCCGGAAGCGTCACCGGAGGTCCCACCCGCGCGGCGCCCCGCAATCGCTGGCGAGTCCCTCGAACATATCGCCCGCGTGCTGCTGCGCCGCTATGGCGTGGTCTGCTGGCGCCTGCTGGAACGCGAGGCTGACTGGCTGCCCAGCTGGCGCGAGCTGCTGCGGGTCTATCACCGCCTGGAGGCGCGCGGGGAAATCCGTGGCGGGCGTTTCGTCAATGGCCTGTCCGGTGAGCAGTTCGCCCTGCCCGAGGCGGTCGCCCTGCTGCGCGAGGTGCGCCGGCGCGGACCCGATGGCAGCCTGGTCGCGCTGTCCGCCGCCGACCCGCTGAACCTGGTCGGCACCCTGTTGCCCGGGCACAAGGTGCCGGTGCTGGCGGGCAACCGCCTGGTCTACCGCGACGGCGTACCGGTCGCCGTCACCCTGGCCGGCAAAGCCGAACTGCTGGTGGAGCTGGACGCCGATACCGCCGCCCAGGTGCGCCAGCGCCTGACCCAGCGGCCGGGTTGACCCTCACCGCACAAAAACCTGCGGGTTCCACCCGCCCTACAAGAGCAGGCACGTCCGCTTTTCGTAGGTCGGGTTAGCGCAGCGTAACCCGACAGGAGACCTTTTCGTAGGTCGGGTTAGCGCAGCGTAACCCGACAGGAGATACCGCCTACGATCTCGCGAGCTAGAGCCAGGCAAGGCGAAAATGACCGAGGGTGCGGACTGGGCTCGCATACGAGTTTACGGGGTGTAAATGAGCAGCCCGAGGTCATTTTCAACGCCGCATGGCCGACGCGCAGCAGATCGGAAACCCGTTTTCAGGGGTAGCTGAAGCGTTTGACCAGGGTTAGCTCCCCGGTGGCGCGCATGGGCACCAGGAAGGATTCCTGCTTCTCGTTGGCCGTGCCTTCCTGGCTGATCAGGCTGACCTGGGCGGTGGTGAGGATTTGCGCCGGGTCCCCGCCGCCCTCCTCGTCGCTGTTGTAGCCGCCACCGAAGTAGTTGACGTAGACCAGGTACTCGCCGCTCAGGGGCGTGGGCGAGGCGAACATTTCCGGGCCGAAGCCGGTAGTCACGTCCACATCCAGGGCCCCGCCGTTGGCCGCCACCCGATTGCCGTACCAGACATGGCCGCCATCGGGGGTGACCACATGCAGGTCGAGGTCGGTGTTGTCGCTGTCCCAGGACAGCACCACCCGCAGCTTGGCCGCCGTTGCACCGCCGCCGCGGTTATAGAACTGCACCCGGTGCTTGTGCTCACCATCGGGGCTGCGCACTTCCACGCTGTTGCTGCCGGACGGGAACACGAAGGGCCGGTCGAAACGGCCGTCTTCCTGAACCTTGAGCGGCATGCTGATGCCGTTGACGATCAGCCGCGCGGGCGCGCTGGGGTCTTTCGGCCGGGCCTTGATCATGCCACTGATCCGCGCCGTATCGGCCTGGTCACCGGCGCTGTTGACCGAGGAGGCCGGGTAATTGACCTGTTGCAGGAAATGCGCACCCTGGCTGTCACCCTTGCGCCAACCGCCCACTGGCGTATCGATCTGGATGGCGTCGGCGGCCTGCAACCCGGCCAGCGGCAGCAGGCTGGCCAGAACGGAGGCGAGGATGGACGGACGAAGGCGCATGGGGCTATTCCAGAAGTAGGTGGCGGGCAAGGCGTTCGATGTAGTCTTCATCCTGGCCGTTGGGGTGAGCCTCGAAGGCCAGGTGCAGGTATTCATGGGTCAGGTCCAGGCGATCCTGCAGGGAATACAGGCCGCGCACGAAAATCCGCCGACGCTCGCGGTCGACATGGGGCTTGCCGGAGGCCAGCTGGCAAACGGCGAAGGCGCTGTTCTCGGCGTAACCGGGCTCGGCCTCCAGGGTCGGTCGCCAGCCGCGCAGCTGGTTCTTCAGCCACTGCTCGGCGGCGCTCAGCGGCTGGCAGGCGGCCACCGGCTGGTCCCAGCGGCTGAGGCTGGCCTGGGGAAAGGCCCGGGCCAGGATAGCGTCGTAGCGCAGACCGCTGCCGGCCTGGCGCACCGCATCCTGCCAGGACAGGCGCTGGGGTCCGGCCTTGTCCGCATGGTAGGTGACCGGGCTGCCGGCCAGCACCAGGTCG
>DATDTH010000520.1:0-4644 GCA_035290985.1 Pseudomonas sp.
CTGGCCGGCCTGGCCCGCGAGGTGGGCGCGCTCTACGCCGCCCCGGTGACCCGTCCGGTTGTCGCTGCCGTGCCGGCGGTGCATGAGCAGACCTTGCCGATCGAGGTGCTGGCGCCCCAGGCCTGCCCGCGCTACCTCGGCCGGGTGTTGCGCAATGTCGACCTCTCCAGGCCGACCCCGCTGTGGATGGTCGAGCGCCTGCGCCGCGCCGATGTGCGCAGCATCGACGCGGTAGTCGACGTCACCAACTACGTCATGCTCGAACTGGGCCAGCCGATGCACGCCTTCGATCTGGCGCAGCTCAATGGCGGCATTTGCGTGCGCATGGCCGAAGCGGGCGAGAAGCTGGTGCTGCTCGGTGGCCAGGAAGTCAGCCTGCGGGCCGACACCCTGCTGATCGCCGACCAGCAGCGCGCCCTGGCGATCGCCGGGTTGACGGGCGGCGAGGCCAGCGGCGTCAGCGCTGAGACCCGCGACCTGTTCCTGGAAAGCGCCTTCTTCGACACCATAGCCGTGGCCGGCAAGGCCCGTTCCTATGGCCTGCACACCGACTCCTCGCACCGCTTCGAGCGCGGCGTGGACTGGCAACTGGCCCGCGAGGCCATGGAACGCGCCACCGGCCTGCTGCTGGAAATAGTCGGCGGCGAACCGGGCCCGATCAGCGAAGTGGTCAGCCAGGCGCACCTGCCCAGCGTGGCCCCGGTGATCCTGCGCGCCGAGCGCATCGAGCAGATGCTCGGCCTGGCCCTGGATGCGGCCGAAGTCGAGCGCCTGATCGCGGCCCTGGGGCTGTCGATCCGCGCCGAGGGGGCAGGGCAGTGGCACGTCGAAGTGCCCAGTCACCGCTTCGATATCAGCCTGGAAGTCGACCTGATCGAAGAGCTGGCCCGCCTGTACGGCTATAACCGCCTGCCGGTGCGTTACCCCCAGGCGCGCCTGGCGCCCCAGCCCCAGAGCGAGGCCCGGGCCGAGTTGCCGGCCCTGCGCCGTCTGCTGGTTGCCCGCGGTTACCAGGAAGCCATCACCTACAGCTTCATCGATCCGAAGTGGTTCGAACTGTTCAATCCGGGCGTGGCGCCCCTGCTGCTGGCCAACCCGATCTCCGCCGACATGGCCGCCATGCGCGCGTCCCTGTGGCCGGGCCTGGTCAAGGCCGTGCAGTACAACCTCAACCGCCAGCAAACCCGTGTGCGCCTGTTCGAAAGCGGCCTGCGTTTCGTCGGCCAGCTCGAAGGCCTGAAGCAGGAAGCCATGCTGGCCGGTGTGATCGGCGGCAGCCGCCTGCCGGAAGCCTGGGCCCATGGCCGCGAGGCGGTGGATTTCTATGACCTGAAGGCCGATGTCGAGGCCCTGCTGGGGTTCGCCGGCGCGCTGGATGCGTTCAGCTTCCTGCCCGGCGAACACCCGGCGCTGCACCCGGGCCAGACCGCGCGCATCGAACGCGAGGGGCGCCTGGTCGGTTTCATCGGTGCGCTGCACCCGGAGCTGGCCAAGGCCCTGGACCTGGGCCAGCCGCTGTTCCTCTTCGAGCTGGTGCTGGGCGAAGTGGCGCAGGGGCGCATGCCGGCGTTCCACGAGCTGTCACGCTTCCCGGAAGTGCGCCGCGACCTGGCCTTGCTGGTCGATCGCGAGGTGGCGGCCGACGCCATTCTGCAGACGATTCGCGCCGAAGCGGGCGAATACTTGACCGACCTCAGGCTTTTTGATGTGTATCACGGTAAAGGTATTGATCCACATAGAAAAAGCCTGGCCGTCGGCTTGACCTGGCAGCATCCATCACGCACTCTTAATGATGATGAGGTGATCGCCATCACCCAGGGCATCCTCGTCAAACTGGAAGAAAGGTTCAACGCCACGTTAAGGAACTAGCGCATGGGGGCTCTGACGAAAGCTGAAATGGCGGAACGTCTCTACGAAGAGCTGGGCCTGAATAAACGGGAAGCCAAGGAATTGGTGGAACTGTTCTTCGAGGAAATCCGCCAGGCGCTGGAGCTCAACGAGCAGGTCAAGTTGTCGGGTTTCGGCAACTTCGACCTGCGCGACAAGCGCCAGCGTCCCGGCCGCAATCCGAAGACCGGTGAAGAAATCCCGATCACGGCCCGCCGTGTCGTCACCTTTCGTCCAGGGCAAAAATTGAAAGCCCGAGTAGAGGCGTATGCTGGAACCAAGTCATAACGACGAGCTGCCGCCCATACCTGGCAAACGCTACTTCACCATCGGTGAGGTCAGCGACCTCTGTGCGGTGAAGCCGCACGTCCTGCGCTACTGGGAACAGGAATTTCCCCAGCTCAACCCGGTCAAGCGACGGGGCAACCGGCGCTATTACCAGCGGCAAGACGTGTTGATGATCCGGCAGATCCGCGCGCTGCTCTACGAGCAGGGCTTCACCATCGGTGGTGCGCGTTTGCGCTTGTCCGGTGACGAGGCCAGGGACGACACCACCCAGTACAAGCAGCTGATCCGGCAGATGATAGTCGAGCTGGAAGATGTGCTGCTGGTCCTGAAAAAATAAGTCATCCCCCTCAAAAAAACTTCCACAATTCAAAAGCTTAATGTATAGTCGCTCCACTTTCAGCGAGATCGAAAGTTGATTGACGCCTAGTCGGGGCGTAGCGCAGTCCGGTAGCGCACTAGCATGGGGTGCTAGGGGTCGAGTGTTCGAATCACTCCGTCCCGACCATATTCTCCAAACACCAAGCCTGGTCAGAAATGACCGGGCTTTGTTGTTTTTGCGGTTTGGGTTTTGTTGGCTCTTACAGGATCACGGGTTTCGCGGGGGGCTCTTCGTAAAAATCCATGGCTCCGCCAGACCGACCGGAGTGCTTTCCGTAGATACCGTCTTACGGCTCACGATGAAACCGCGCAAAAAAATGCGGGTTGCACCCGCCCTACGAAAAGCGCCTCGATGAAACCTATAGGTCAGGGTGGAGCGGGGCCCCGTAGGGTGCGCTGTGCGCACCGCAGCGCTTCGGCGAGACCCGCTGCCCCGGATTGCGCCAGGGCTTATTTGGGCTACGAAAAGTGAGCAATTAATGCTGGGGCTCGAGACGTGCAACCTCCGCACGCTGTTCGGGTGCCAGGCGGTTGCGACGCAGCGCGTGGATGCGACCATCTTCGTCTTCGACCAGATAGGCCGTGCCGCTTTGGCCAATACCTTGTTGGATTTTTTCGCCGCCCAAATAGCCGATGCCGGCACCTAGCAGGGCACCGATCGGGCCACCGGCTGCGCCGCCGAGCAGTACACCCACGCCGCTGCCGAACACTTCACCGACACGGTTTTCTTCAGTGGTGCCAAGGATCTCGCTGGCATTGGCCAGAGGGGCAAGCAGGGCGAGGCTGAGCAGAAATTTTTTCATGAGGGGACTCTCCGGTTCTGTAAAAGCTGGGCTGTGACGCCGACGGAGAAAGTCTCTCAACTTCAAGTAATTGGAAGAATAGTCAGTTTTGCTACTTATTAATTTCATTTTCCATAAGAGTGCTGCGGCTTCAGGCAGCACTCAGCGGCGCCAATGATCCACTGTCAGCGAAGGCAGGCTTTCTGCTCCAGCCCTGTTCGGCCATGCGCCCCGACAATGCCGGCCGCTCGGTGTGGCGGCTAGGTTCAATTCAGCGCAGGATGCTCGCGCATACGGCAGACCGCAAAGTCGACGAAGCTGCGTATCCGGGCGGCGGCCCTGCGACCTTCCCTATAGACCAGATGCACGGGCAGGCTCGGTGGTTCATGGGCCTGCAATACCGTACACAGCTCCCCATTCTGCAGCCGGTCATGAATCTGGTAGCTCATGCATTGGGTCAGTCCGGCACCGAGGCTGGCCGCGTGGATGGCAGCCTGGTTGGTGGTGCAACTCAGGCGTGGCTGCAGGGCGTACTGGCGGATCTCGCCTGCGATCTTGAAACGCCATTCCGGCAATCGCGCATCGGCGCTCGAGTGAATGATGTGGTGTTGCTGAAGGTCCCCGGGGCTCTGCGGCACCCCCCTGGTTGCCAGGTAGGCGGGGCTGGCGCATACCACGGGGCGGATGTTGCCAGCGTTAAGGGCAAACAATGAGGAGTCGGGCAGGTTACCGGCCAGGATGGCCACATCGATGCCTTCCTCATGCAGGTTCGGTTGCCGGTCGAGGTAGTGGGCATGGAGATCGACTTGCGGAAACTGCCGCAGGTAGTCGAGCAGAATAGGCGTCATGATCTGCTGGCCGAAAAGCAGGGGCATGCTCAGGTTGAGCCGTCCGCGCGGCTGGCTGTGCAGGCCACAGGCCGACGCTTCGGCCTCCTGCAACTGTCGGAGAATGCGCTGGCAGTCGACGACGAAGCGTTCCCCGGCTTCGGTCAGCGATACCCCACGCGTGCTGCGTTGCAGCAGCACCACGTTCAGGCGGCTCTCCAGCGCGTCGATGGCGCGGGTCACAGTCGGGGTCGAGAGTTCCAACTGGCGGGCTGCCGCCGCCAGGCTGAGCGTCTGACATACGGCGAGAAAGACCTGCATCTGCTGATGACGATCCATGGCTCAGGACTGCGGTGGCGGGTTTAGGGCCAGGTCCTGGCTGAGTCGCTCTGCGCAAAAATCGACGAAGGTCCGTACCTTCGCGGCGCTCTTGCGGCCACCCTGATAGACCACATGAATCGGCAGCGGGGGCTGCTCATAGT
>DATDTH010000521.1:0-3659 GCA_035290985.1 Pseudomonas sp.
TGCAGCGCACGGGTCAGGCGTTTGCCCTGCTGCTTGAGCACCGGTTTGAGGTTCTTGGCCAGCGCCTTGAACTGGTTCTCGGCCAGGCTGCGTTTGTCCGGGTCTTCGCCGATCTTGGCCTTGGGCAGGCTCTTGCTGGACTTGCCCTTCTCGTCCAGCACCACCAGGCTCAGATCCGGTCGGATGCGCACGGTGTAGCTATAGGGGCCGACATCTAGCTTGAGCCCCTCGCGCCGCAGACCGAAATCCGGCACCAGTTGTTCGAGAAATGCCGCCAGGCTCAGGCCCTGCCGTTCGGCCGCCTCGCTCAGCGCCAGCTGGGCATTGGCCATGATCGACTCGGAGAACTTGCCGCTCTCCCAGAGTTCGCGGGCCTGGGCCACTCCATAGTTGCCGGGCAGCCGACATAGCAGGCGGATCGCCGCACTGGCCTTGGGCTTGCGGGTCGCCTTCCAGTCCTTGACCGCCTTGACCAGGGCATTGGCCGCACGCTCATCGCCATAGTCGGGCAACAGCAGCAGCAACCAGTCGAAGGCAGCCGCTCCATCGGTGCCTATCCACTGCTCGACACCGAGAAACGCCAGGTCGCTGCGCCGCCCGGCGGGCAGGAACGCCAGGATCTGCCGGGCACGGCGTGGCAGCACTTCACCGCCCTCGGCGAGAATGCTCAAAAGGAACTGCCCCAGAGGCTCGCCCAGCGGTGCCAACAGGTTGGCGAACTCATCGTTCCAGCTTTTGCCCGCCGTCGCCGAGGCCTTCTGCGTCTGAGCCAGTCGCTGCAGATCGGCCAGTTCGAGGCCAGCCCAGGGGTCCAGGCCCTGCAGTGGCAGACCAGCACGCTCCAGGGCATCCAGGCTGATGCTGCGGCTGTAGTCGTCATGGGCCTGATCGGCGATATGCCGGGCTACCAGCTCGGCCATGCCGGCCATTGCGGACAGTGCCATGCCGATCAATACCGGCTTGCGTGCCTTGGGCTCAGCCTCAAGCAGGCCGCTGCGTTGCAGAGCCTGCGCGCTGCAGCGGGCGATCAGGGCGACCGCGGGCGCGCGCAAAGTTTTCGAGCCGCTGGCGAACACCAGGGCCAATGACTCGGCACAGGCTTCAAGGCAGGCATCGTCGAATAACGGCAGCAACTTGATCTGAGCCTTTTCGTCCAGCCCAGCGAACACCGCCGGGTGCGCAACCAGGGCACGGCGCACCGCCTGAACAATCGCGAGCGGGGGCCTGGAACTCAGCGTCAGAAAACGCCCCGCCATCAGCGGTACCAACGCCAATAGCGGGGTGCCAGGACGCCCCATGGCCAGGGTCATTCTCTCCAGACAATCGGAGGATTCCTCGGACACGAGCTGCCGGAAGTCCTCCGGCGATTCGTCGTACAAACGCTCAACAAAACCCAGGAGGCCCGCATGCTCGCTAGCGCTGCCAAGCCCGCCATATATCCCGCCATAAATCAGGCAGGCCTTGAGGATATCGATGCGCTGCTGGGCGTTCTGCGCCACCGTCCAGAGCAGCCTCCAGCGCTCCAGGCTGTCACACCCCCGCCAAAGATCACGGGCATTCAAGTGTTTAATGAACAAGGACGGATACGTCCGGCTGGCCGCTTGCAGAAGCGGCCAATGCTCCGGCAGCAATGCCCATGCAACTGGCTGGTCGTCGTCTTCTGGGGAACGGGGCACAGCCGCCAGTTTCATCAATCGGGACGCAGCCATACTCGCCAGAGCAGGGTTGCATGCCCCCAAGTAGCTATAGAGTCGATCGGTATCATTCACCTGATCGAGCAGGCGCCAACCTGGCAGGGCATCCAGGTTCGGCGCAATCAGGCGCGAAACAAGCCCGTGCAACTCCGCCTCGTCGAGATGCCGGGCTAAAACCTCAGTGGTATCCTGGAAGCGGCTGGAATGAACCGGCAGCTTTTCGATGACCTGGCGATACCAGGCAAGGGCTTCTGGCGTTTCCAAAAACGTGACATTAAGCCAGCCCAGCGACTCGAATTTCAGCTGCCGCAGCAGTAACTCCTCGGCCGGATATCGCTCGCAAAACCGCCTCGACGTGGAAAGATTACCGATGGCGTCTCTCGGAAAATATTCGAGCAGTTCACCGAACCGCTCCGGCGACTCAGCCAGCAAAAGCATCAGATCGAGCCTTTGGCATAGATTTGCGCCTTCGTAGCGCTGCAGAACTCCAGCAAGACACGGACTCGTGGCCAAGCGTTGCAAGAAAGCCAGGGAGAACTGCTGAGCCACATAAGGGCCCTCATCGCAGTCAAGGCTAATGCTCAAGCGAAGATTGAAATGCGAGGCATAAGCCGCCAGCACCTCAATGGCTTGATCAAACTCCTCTTGGTCAAGCTGAAGTTGCTCACGCAGGGCGATCATGAACAGATACAGCTGGATGAGTGGCAGCAGGACCTGTTCGTCAAGGCGTTCCATCTTGCTTAGCGCGCTAGCCAGGCAGGCAGGGTTGGCACCCGCACTCATCACCCACGCCTGAAGCCCAGACCAGTCCTTCTCCCCCTGGGCCATGGCCTGCGCCCAGGTAAGAATGGAGGCCGCCAATGCGCTTTCCCAGTCCCGCATACGGACAGACGCATGGCTGGCCTGAGGCAGCCAGTTCGATGCCAACTTATCCGCCGTCACGAACGGACTGAACAACACGACTACCCGCTCGTAATAGGCCAGCCAGTCTTCGAGGGGCCGAGCCGCCAATGCCCAGGCATGGAAGTGTGCGGCACTGTCACGCAAGAAATAATGATTGATGCTTTGCTGGTCTCGACACACACAGCGTGCCAGCGCCTGCCGCCATGCATGCGGCAACTGCGCTTCGCCACGCCAATAGCGCTGCACATCGGCAAAGTCCAGGCCTGGACCTATGGACATTTGCCGATAGATAGCTGCCAGTTTCTCGAGAAATTCCGCTTCGTTCTCGGCCTGCGCCAGGAGCTCAATAACTTCAATGTTGTCGGCCATGCACTCAATTCTTATGGGAGCGACAGTAATAGGTCCCTCGAAGGGACCGCGTTGGAACTATGCAGGCAGAGCGGCTTTCGCCTTGGTCGCCATCAGCTGCAGCTGCCCCATCAGGGTCGCGAGCAGGGGCTTGGGCAGGTCGGCCGGTTTGATCGATTTACCGTGCCCGGCGGTGTTGAAGACCGCGAAACCGTGGATGGTTACCGGATTGCTCAGGTCCATGTAGGGCATGTAGCGACTGTGTTTCAGCCGAATTAACAGCTGGGCGGCCGGCAGCGACCATTCATGGTCATAGATGCCGGGGCCGTCCTGTACCGAGCCAGGGCGATAGCCGGATTTGCTCAGCACGGCGGCCAGCTTGCCCTGCTCCAGCACCAATCCGTCGGGGGCGAGCAGCAGATCCGCGTTGCATCGCTCGGCGGGTGGCAAGGCCGATGGAGCACCCACCTGATCCACCAGGGGTTCGAGTTCGTAGTCGGCCAGGTGGACTTTCCAGGCCTCGGCCTCTCCGGCTTCGGCGCTCGCCGGATGCCAGAGACCGATGCGGGCATCCGCAGGCAGACTCAGCCCATTGTCCTCGACATCCAGCAGGGAAAAATCCTCGGCGATGCGGAAACTGTTGTGAGTGCCCTGCACCTGCCAGATCAGGCTGCGACCGACGCTGCGCAACAACGGATGATCGAGGAACAGCCG
>DATDTH010000522.1:0-2567 GCA_035290985.1 Pseudomonas sp.
GGTTCGCTTTTGCCCGCGATCATGGCCTGCCACAACAGCAGCGGGACGAGCAGCAAGGCGCCGAGGGCGAAGCGCAGGCCGCTGAACAGGAAAGGCCCGATGGCCTGCATGCCGACGCTCTGGGCAACGAAGGCGGCGCCCCAGATGGCGGCGGTGATCAGCATCAACAGGTCGGCGCGCAGGGCTTGGCTTCGCATGATGGCACTCGGCGAGGAAAGCCGTGAACTGTGCCGCAAAGCGTGGCGCTTGACCACCCTGTTACGGCTCGGCATGCTGGGCGCCGTTTCCGGCCCCATAACAAAAACAGGATCCACTCATGGCCATTCACGAAATCCTGATCGCTGATGACCATCCCTTGTTTCGCAGCGCCCTGCAACAGGCGCTCACCCTGGGGTTGGGGCCGGCCGTGCGCTTGGTGGAAGCGGCCAGCATCGCCGAGATCGAAGCCCGGCTCGGCGAAAAAGCCGATTGGGACCTGGTGCTGCTGGATCTGAACATGCCGGGGGCCTACGGCTTTTCCGGCCTGGTGCTGCTGCGCGGGCAATACCCGCACATTCCGGTGGTGATGGTTTCGGCCCAGGAAGACCCTGCTGTGATCGCCCGGGCGCGGGAGTTCGGCGCCAGCGGTTTCATTCCCAAGTCCAGCTCCCTGGAAAGCATCCAGCAGGCCGTGCGCGCGGTGCTCGACGGCGATGCCTGGTGGCCGCAGCAGACCGCCGCCGCGGCGGCCGTCTCGGCCGAGGCCAAGGCCGCCAGCGCCGGCCTGGCCAGCCTCACGCCGCAGCAATTCAGGGTGCTAAGCATGGTCTGCGACGGCCTGCTGAACAAGCAGATCGCCTACGAGCTGAGCGTGTCGGAGGCGACGGTCAAGGCCCATGTCACCGCAATCTTCCGCAAGCTCGGGGTGCGCACGCGAACCCAGGCGGCCTTGCTGCTGCAGCATCTGGAATCGATCCCGACGGGTTGAGCGCCAGATACACCTTCTTTCACTCTTTATTGACTTAGGCGGGGGTAACCTGTCGCGGTCTTTAGTCCGGGGTTGTTTCCAGCATGTCGCCATTCAAGGGCCAGACCGGCCTCAAGCGTATTCTCAATGCCACGGGTTATTCACTGGACGGCCTGCGTGCGGCCTTTACTGGCGAGGCAGCCTTCCGACAACTGGTGCTGCTCAATGCCGTGATGATTCCCCTGGCCTTCGTGGTCCAGGTCAGCGCCGGCGAGCGCGCCTTGCTGATTGCCGTGTGCCTGCTGGCCTTGATCGTCGAGTTGTTCAATTCGGCGGTGGAGGCGGCGATCGACCGCATCTCCCTGGAGCGCCACCCCCTGTCGAAGAATGCCAAGGACATGGGCAGTGCCGCGCAATTCGTCGCCATGAGCATCATCGCCGTGGTCTGGGGCCTGGTGTTGCTGGGGTAGCGGTGAGCCCCGGCCGGGGTTCGCCCTCAGGCGATCGACGGCAGGACGATCTGGTCGCTGCGGCGCACGCCGGCGGTCAGCTCCCGGCATTGGCCGAGAAACTCGCGCATCGCCGCGGTCTGGTATTTCTGCCGGTGCCAGATGAAATAGAACTGGCGGACCAGGTCCAGCTCGGGCGTGGCCAGCTGCACCAGGCTGCCGCGGCGAAAGGCGTCGCGCAGGGCCATGCGCGAAATGCAGCCGATCCCCAGGCCTGACTCCACCGCTCGCTTGATCGCCTCGGTGTGTTCCAGCTCCAGGCGCACGTTCAGCGCCCGCGTGCGGTGGCGCATGGCCTGGTCGAAGGTCAGGCGGGTGCCCGAGCCGCGTTCGCGCAGGATCCAGGCTTCATCGGCCAGCTCGTCCAGGCTGGCCCGTCCGTGACGCGCCAGGCGATGCTGGGGCGCGCAGAACACCACCAGTTCGTCTTCCATCCAGGGTTGCACCTCGATATCCGGATGGCTGCAATTGCCTTCGATTAGACCCAGATCAATTTCGTAATGGGCAACCTGCTGCACTATATGCGCAGTGTTCTGGACATGGAGTTTGACCTGGCACTCGGGGTGGCGCTGCATGAAGCTGCCGATCAGCAGGGTTGCCAGGTAATTGCCGATGGTCAGGGTCGCGCCGACCGCCAGGGAGCCGAAGCCGCTCTTGCCATTGAACAGGTCCTCGATTTCCTTGGCCTGGTCGAGCAGGGCCACCGCCTGGGGCAGCAATTGCTTGCCCAGGGCGTTGAGGCTCAGGCGTTTGCCGGCGCGGTCGAACAGCTGGCAGCTGGACTGGCGCTCCAGCTCGGTGATCGAGGTGCTGGCGGCGGACTGGGACAGCGACAGCAGGACGGCGGCCCGCGAGACGCTTTCCTGCTGGGCCACAGCGACGAATACCTGGAGTTGGCGGAGGGTGAATCGCATATCTATATTACCGATTACCCATATCTTAACAATCCATTTAACAGATATTGTCGCTTCCATTAGACTATTGTCAATCGCGCCCCTGGCTGGCGCTGGCGAATCCTTAGGAGCCCCGTAAATGAGCAACCTGAACGTCGAGCGTGTACTCAGTGTGCATCACTGGAACGACACCCTGTTCAGCTTCAAGTGCACCCGTGA
>DATDTH010000523.1:0-2348 GCA_035290985.1 Pseudomonas sp.
GGGAGGGGGCCGCCTAGGCGATGCCTGAGCGGAATGCGGTCCCGCGCACCGGCGCTCATAAAAACGCCCCGCCAAGGCGGGGCGCGGGGTCCAGCGATCGTCAGATCCTGCCCAGCAGGGCCAGGACCAGGATGATGATCAGAATGGTGCCGAGGATGCCGGAGGGGCCGTAACCCCAGCTTCGGGAGTGTGGGAACACCGGTAGTCCGCCAACCAGCAGAAGAATCAGTACAACGATCAAGATGGTGCTGAGGCCCATGGTCGAACTCCTGTGCGGAACCTTTGGGTATTCAACAGGGGCATCGGGCGATGACCTTGTTAAAGTGTCCGACTCTGGTTGTCGGCAAAGATTCAGGTTCGTTCGTGCGCCTGGTCTTCCGGTGCCCATCAGTCATGCTCCGAGGTCCCCATGTTCTACCGTTTGGCCGCCGATGCTGTGGTCTTCAGTCATCTGCTGTTTATCCTGTTCGTTCTCTGCGGCGGGCTGTTGGTGCTGCGCTGGCACTGGCTGGCCTGGCTGCACCTGCCCGCGGTGACCTGGGGCATGGCGGTGGAATTCTTTCACCTGTATTGCCCGCTGACGCCGCTGGAAAATCGTCTGCGCCAGGCGGCCGGCGAGTCGGGCTATAGCGGCGGCTTTATCGAGCACTATCTGCTTCCGCTGCTCTACCCGAGCGGCTTGACCCCGTCCATCCAGCTGGGTTTGGGCGCCCTGGTGCTGGTGCTGAACCTGGCGGTCTACCTGGGGCTGGTGCTGCGCCAGAATCGGGATTGGCGTTCGGCGCGGCGCGGCTGACGGCGCGGGCTTGCTGCGTAGCGCCCTGTTATAGCGATGGCTTGCCGTGATCAGGGTTTGCCTTGGTCATTCAGCAATCTGATGGTGCGTGGGGTGGATTATTTCCTTCGCTACACTGGACCTATCCATCACAGAACAGCAGGGCAGATTCCGTATGCAAAATCGCATGATGATCACTGGCGCCGGTTCCGGTCTGGGTCGTGAACTGGCCCTGCGTTGGGCGCGTGAGGGCTGGCAACTGGCGTTGTCGGATGTCAATGAACCGGGTCTGGTCGAAACCCTGAGCCTGGTCCGCGCGGCGGGTGGCGATGGCTTCACCCAGCGCTGCGATGTCCGCGACTACAGCCAGCTGACGGCCTTGGCCCAGGCCTGCGAAGAGAAGCTGGGCGGCATCGATGTGATAGTCAACAACGCTGGCGTGGCGTCCGGTGGCTTCTTCAGCGAGCTGTCCCTGGAAGACTGGGACTGGCAGATCGCGATCAACCTGATGGGTGTGGTCAAGGGCTGCAAGGCCTTCCTGCCGCTGCTGGAACGCAGCAAGGGCAAGATCGTCAATGTCGCCTCCATGGCGGCGCTGATGCAGGGTCCGGCCATGAGCAACTACAACGTGGCCAAGGCCGGCGTGGTGGCCCTGTCCGAGAGCCTGCTGATCGAGCTGAAATTGCAGGAGATCAGTGTGCATGTGGTCTGCCCGTCGTTTTTCCAGACCAACCTGCTGGACTCCTTCCGTGGCCCGACCCCGGCGATGAAGGCTCAGGTCGGCAAGCTGCTGGAAAGCTCGCCCATCAGCGCCGCGGACATCGCCGACTATGTCTACCAGGACATCGCCAAGGGCGTGTTCATGATCCTGCCCCATGAGCAGGGCCGCATGGCCTGGGCCCTCAAGCAGAAGAACCCGCAACTGCTCTACGACGAAATGACCACCATGGCCGATCGGATGCGCGCCAAGACCAAGCAGGACTGAAACGGACCAGGCGGGGCGCGGCGCCTGGCCATTTAGAGTTGTCCGATCGATCAGGATAAGTGACCGTCGGACTTGCCCCGGGTCGCGGCGACGGAGTAGGGTGGCCTGCCTCGCCCTGGCCGCCCTCGACCCTTGGACATCCCCTTGTGAATTTCGCCTCCCGGGCTTGGTTGATGCTGGCTTTGATGCTGGCGGCGATCAACCTGCGCCCCGGCATCACCTCCCTGGCACCGCTGATCGAGCGGATCGCCGCGGAACTGTCCCTCAGTCGCGGGCTGATCAGCCTGACCACCGCCCTGCCCGTGCTGTGCATGGGCCTGCTGGCGCCCCTGGCGCCAAGGTTGGCCCTGCGCCTGGGGCTGGAACGCACGGTGGCCCTGTGCATGGGCTTGATCGCCTGCGCCTTGCTGCTGCGCCTGGCGGCCCATTCCAGCCTGGTCCTGATCGGCAGCGCCGTCCTGCTCGGCATGGGGGTTGCGATTGCCGGGCCGCTGCTCTCGGGGTTTATCAAACGGCATTTCGTCGACCAGATCGGCCGCGTGGTTGCCTGGTATTCCCTGGGCATGGCCATTGGCGGGGCCAGCGGCG
>DATDTH010000524.1:0-3859 GCA_035290985.1 Pseudomonas sp.
TGAGCCGGGCGCCCTGGTCGGTGACCTTGTCGGCCAGGCTGGCCAGTTCGTCCAGGCGTTTGCGCAGGCTGTCGCTGAGCGCCAGCCAGTCGTGCTCGTCGAGCTTGAGGAAGCGCCCCGGGCTGGCTTTGAGCAGCTCCAGCAGTTGCCGCAGTTGCAGTACCCGGCCGTCGTCCAGCTGGATCTCGCCCTGCAACATAAACCAGTCGCCCTGCTGCTTGAGGCCGAGCTTGAGCTGGCCGAGGCCGGTCTTGGCCTTGATGCGCATGCGCTCGCCTTCGGGCCAGACGCATTGCAGCTGCGCTTGGTCCAGGGCGTGCAGCTCGCTGAGCACCTGCAGGGCGTCCTGGGTCTGTTCCAGTTGCCATTCCTGGCCGTCGCCCTCGGCGCGCGCCAGGCCGGGGCAGCTCTGCAACACCTGCTGCAGCGACTGGCGTTCGCCGGCCAGGTCGCGGCAGACCTGCACCGCCTTGCCGTCCTGTTCGCCCAGCAGGTTTTCCGCGCCCTGGCCGGGGCGGAACCAGCTGCCCTCGGCCAGGGGGCGGACCAGCAGTTGCAGGCGCAAGCCGGCCTCCAGGGGTAGCAGGTGGGCGTAGAGGGTGGCGTCGGCCGGCAGGGTTTCGAGGTGGCCGGCCAGCTCGGGGATATCCGAGTGGATCGGCAGCAGCGGCGCGATGGCGCCTATGGCCTCGACCAGTTGCGCCTTGGCCGACTGCGGCACGCTCAGGCCATCGCCGACGATATTGGCGATCTGCTGCACATCACGGCTGACCGGGTAGATGACCAGGCGGGTCGGGGTTTCCTTGTGCAGCATCAGCCCGTCCTGGTCGCCGATGCCGGCCGGCTCCAGGTGCAGGGTGATCTGTTCGCCCTGCACCTGCAGGCGCAGGCTGGGTTGACCGCTTTGCAGGTCGATGCGCACGTCCGGGGCATCGCTCCAGTACAGGGCCGGGTGACCGACCAGCCTGGGCAGGGCCTGCTCGGCCGGCAGTTCATAGTGTGTGCTGCCATAGTAGGCCGCGCTGCTCTGGATCATGCGGATGGCCATGCGATCTTGCTCGCAGAGGAAGTCCATGGAGTCGCTTTCTTCCATCAGGCGTTTGAGCGCCACGGCGCGGCCCTTGCTCCACTGGCCCTTGGCGCCGAGTTTCTGCTCCCGCGGCTCGACCTTGTCCAGATAGGTGCCAAAGTCGATAAACCAGGCCAGGCGCGAGGTCTTGGCGGCGCTCGAGCCGGTCGCCGCTCTGCCCGGCTTGAGCAGGCTCAGGGCGGTAAGGGCGTGCTGCCAACTCTCCTGGCGCTGGTAGAGCGTGACCAGGGGTTGCAGGCCGGCGCCTTGGTGCACCTCGGCCAGTTCCCTGGGCAGGCCGAACTGCGCGGCCAGCAGGGCATCGAACTCCGCCGCCAGCCAGGCATAGCCTTGTTCGCTGAGCTGCTGGCGATAGTCCCGCAGCCGATTCTTCCAGGCGTCCTGACGCGTCAGCGGCTCGTCCAGCCAGTACAGGCCCAGGGCATGCAACAGGCCGTTCAGGCCATTCAGGGTCGTGGGCAGGTACAACAGTTGCCCTTGCTGAATATTGCCTTGCAGTTGTTCGTACAGGCGATAGAGGCTGGAGTAGGCCTGCCCGTAACCTTCTTGCAGACCGAGGGTCAGCGCCTGCTTGAGCTGGGGATAGTGCTGCGGATCGTGGGAGCCGATCATGGCCAGGCAATAGAGGGCATTGAGTACGGGGGGCAGATTGACCTTGCGTTTTTTGGTCTGTTTGCGCAGCAGCGCTATCCAGTTCTGGATAAGCTCCAGGGCGGGTTGGGTCTGCCCGCGCAGCACCAGTTCGATCACTTTGCGCAGGACGCTCAGGCCCTGCTGGCCGAGCCGTTCGAGGGCGGCCCAGTCACCCCGCCAGAAGGCTTGCAGCAGCAGTTGTACGTCCAGTTCGCTGTTCGGCTCGGGTTCCCCCAGCTGCTCCAGGGCCATCTGATAGGCCCGGCTGGCCGGCATCAGGTGCTGGTTGCACAGGTCCAGGTAATCCTCCAGCAGCAGCAGGCGCATATCCGCGGCGAGCAGCTCAAACAGCTGCTGCCCCGCGCTGTCCTCCAGCAACAGGCTGAGGGGGTGCAGGCCATGCAGGTCCGTGAGGGAAGCGCTTTGGTCCAGTCTCTGCAACGACCGGTCCAGGGCTGCGGTCTGGCCGCTCAACAGGTCGAGCCAGAGTTCCTGCAGGACTCGCGACCTGCTCGGCAGCTGCCAGTTGCCAAGCGCCGGCAGGTTGCCCTGTAGCGCGTGCAGCCAGGCCATGCGCTCGGGGGCGTTGAACAGCTGCAGCAGCACGGCATTGCGCCGTGCGCCCGGCACGCAGAGAAACTGCCCCTCCGGGCCTTGTTCGAAGCCGAGCCAGCCCTGCTGTTGCAGGGTTAGCAGCGTGCCGGCCAGTTGCTGGGCGTCGATCAGCGCACCGCCGTTCACCCGGGTGTTCATCGCCCGCAGCAGCTTGAGCTGGGCGGTCTTGCCTTGGCCCGCGAAGGCGGTGACCAGCCCGTGGAGTATCGCCCGGCAATGGCTGGGCAGGGTGTCCAGGCTGAGGGATGGGCTGTTCATGCTCTTCCTTTCGGGTAGTTTTTGGGCGGACGGCTTCGTGCTGTAATGAAAAGACGCCCGGGAGGGCGTCTGGTTCTGGTGCTATAGGCCTGGGCCTGTTAGGGCACCAGCTTGTCCAGCAGGGCCTTGTCGCGCACCGCGCCCTTGTCGGCGCTGGTGGCGAGCAGGGCGTAGGCCTTGAGCGCGGTGGTGACCTTGCGTGGGCGGTATTCCACGGGCTTCCAGCCTTTCTGGTCCTGCTCGGCGCGCCGGGCGCTCATCTCCTCGTCGCTGATCAACAGGTTGATCGAGCGCTGGTGGATGTCGATCAGGACCTTGTCGCCTTGACGCACCAGGCCGATGGCGCCGCCCGCGGCGGCTTCCGGCGAGGCATGGCCGATGGACAGGCCCGAGGTGCCGCCGGAGAAGCGGCCGTCGGTGAGCAGGGCGCAGGCCTTGCCCAGGCCCTTGGACTTCAGGTAGGAGGTCGGATACAGCATTTCCTGCATGCCCGGGCCGCCTTTCGGGCCTTCGTAGCGGATGATCACGATATCTCCGGCCACCACTTCATCGGCAAGGATGCCGCGTACCGCGCTGTCCTGGCTCTCGAAGATCTTGGCGTTGCCTTCGAACACGTGGATCGACTCGTCCACCCCGGCGGTCTTCACCACGCAACCGTCGACCGCGATATTGCCGTAGAGCACGGCCAGGCCGCCCTCCTGGGAATAGGCGTGCTCGACGCTGCGGATGCAGCCGCTTTCGCGGTCGTCGTCCACCGTGTCCCAGCGGGTCGACTGGCTGAAGGCGGTCTGGGTCGGGATGCCGGCGGGGCCGGCGCGGAAGAAGGTGTGCACGGCCTCATCCGTGGTCTGGGTGATGTCCCACTGGGCGATGGCCTCGGCCAGGGTCTTGCTGTGCACGGTCGGCAGGTCGGTGTGCAGCAGGCCGCCGCGGGCCAGGGAACCGAGGATGCTGAAGATGCCGCCGGCGCGGTGCACGTCTTCCATATGGTATTTCTGGATGTTCGGCGCCACCTTGCACAGCTGCGGCACCTGGCGCGACAGGCGATCGATGTCGCGCAGGTCGAAGGCAATCTCGGCCTCCTGGGCCGCGGCCAGCAGGTGCAGGATGGTGTTGGTCGAGCCGCCCATGGCGATGTCCAGGCTCATGGCGTTCTCGAACGCCTTGAAGTTGGCGATATTGCGCGGCAGGGCCGACTCGTCGCCGTCCTGGTAATAGCGCTTGCACAATTCGACCACGGTGCGCCCGGCGCGCAGGAAGAGT
>DATDTH010000525.1:0-8540 GCA_035290985.1 Pseudomonas sp.
GGCAGGTCAGGGACCCATAGCCGCTGCCGAAATCGTCAAGGGCGAAGCGCACGCCGAGCGCGTGCAGGGCCTGCAGGGTCGCGCGACAGGCCTCGTCCTCCGTCAGCGACACCCCTTCGCAGATATCCAGCTCCAATGCCGCCGACGGCAGGCCATGCCGCTGCAGGCAGTCGTCGAGCCGCTGCGGCAGCGTGGGCTGGCACAGCTCCCGCTGACTGAAATTGACCGCCAGGATCAGCTGTGGCCAGCGCGGCCGCCAGCGCGCCAGCGCGGCGCAGCTCTGCTCCAGTACCCAGTGCCCCAACTCGCAGATCAGCCCGGTTTCTTCCGCCAGGCCGATGAACTGCTCGGCCGCCAGCAGCCCGCGTGTCGGGTGGTTCCAGCGCAGCAGCGCCTCGACCCCCGTCACGGCGCCGCCGGCCAGCACGCGCTGGGGCTGGAAGTGCAACTGCAACTGACCCAGGACGAGGGCCTGGCGCAGCTCGTTCTGCAACTGCAGGTGCTGGTCGATGCTGGCCTGCATTACTGGCGCGAAGAAATGCAGGTCGTTGCGTCCACCCTGCTTGGCCCGGTACATGGCGATGTCGGCCTGCTTGAGCACATCCGTGGCGTCCTGCCGACCGAGCGGGTGCAAGGTGATGCCGATGCTCGCGCCCATGGCGATCGCATGACCATCCACCCAGCAACTGGGACGCAGGCAAGCCAGCAGTTTCTCGCCCACTTCGCCGGCCCGCTCGGCGGCCAGTTCCGGGGTCTCGGCCAGTGCCTCGAGCAGGATCACGAACTCGTCGCCGCCAATCCGCGCCAGGGTGTCCTGGGCCCGCAGGCACAGGCCCAGGCGCCGACTGACCTCGCGCAACAGGGCATCGCCGGCGGGATGCCCAAGGCTGTCATTGACCGCCTTGAAATGATCCAGGTCGATGAACAGCAGCGCGCCGTAACAGCCCTCGCGCCGCTCGCGGACCATGGCGTGCTGCAGCCGGTCCAGCAGCAGGCGACGGTTGGGCAGGCCCGTCAGCTCATCGCTGAAGGCCAGGCGCTCGATCTCCCGCTGATAGCGCTGGCGCTCGGAGATGTCGATGACACTGCCGCGGATCAGCAGCATCTGGCCGGGCAGGCGCACCAGGCGTACTTCGCAGGGCAGGGGCTGGCCGTTGCCATCGAGAAACAGCCACTCGAAAACCGGCGTTTGTCCGGCGACCGCCGCCTCGACCTGAGCCTGCCACAGGGGGACCGAAACCCGGCCATCGGCCTGGATCTCGGGCCCCAGGTTCTCCGGCTGGTTCCCCAATAGCTCATCACGCCCGCGCTTGAACAGGCGCAGGGCATTGGCGTTGATCTCCAGCAGGCCCTCCTCGGGGTTGAACAGCAGTATGGCTTCCGGGGCGTGCTCGACCAGGGTACGGTAGCGCGCCTCGGCCTCCTGGCGCGCGCTGATGTCCTCGATCAGCACCAGGCAGGCCTCCAGTTTGCCGCGCTGATCGCGCACTGCCCGCAGGTTGACGCGGGCATGGAGCAGGCCACCGTCCTTGCGCAGAAAGCGCTTTTCCAGCTCGTAGGACTCGCGACTGCCGGCCTTGATGGCGGCGAACAGCGGCTCTTCCCGCGCCAGGTCGTCGGGATGGGTCAGCGCCGACCAGAAGTCCTCGCGCAACGCCTCACGGCTGTACCCGAGCATCTGGCAGAGCTTGTAATTGACCTCCAGCCAGTGCTGCTGAGCGCTGATCATGGCCATGCCGACCAGGGGGGCGTCGAAGAACAGCCGCAGCCAGTCGTCCCGTTCACGCAGTTGCCGCTCGGCCTGCTTGCGTGCGGAGATGTCCTGGATAGCGCCATAGATGCGCACCGGCTGCTCGCCCTCGCGTTCCACCAGACCCTTGACCCGCACCGTGCGTGAGGTACCACGCGCCCCATGCAGACCCAGCTCGAGGTCGAAACTGCCGCCCTGGCGCAGCAGATGGACGACGCTGCGCCGGGCCAGCAGGCGGCTGTCGGCATCGAAGAAATCCAGCACCCGCTCAGGGCTCGGCGGGCCCTCGGAGGACTCCAGTTCGAACAGCCGGTAGCAGCCTTCGCTCCAAAACAGGCGGTGATCCGCCAGTGTCAGGACCCAGCCGCCGATATCGGCGATGGCCTCGGTCTGGGACAGCAGATGAGTCAGGCGCAACAACTCCTCGCCAAGGCGCTCGCGCGCCGAGACGTCCTGCTGCAGGCCGACATAATGGCTGATACCCCACGCATCGCGGATCGGCGCCAGGCTGACTTCATTCCAGAAGGTGCTGCCGTCCTGGCGATGGCTGCGCAACACCGCCTGTGAGGGTTCGCCCGCACGTGAGCGGGCGCATAGGCGCGACAGTTCGGCCTGGTCATGCTCGTCCAGCAGGGAACGGCAATTGCGCCCGAGCAACTGGGCGCGGGCATAGCCACTCAGGCGCTCGAACGCCGGGTTACTGTAAACCAGTGGCAGATTCGGCTGACGCGCATCGGCGATGATCAGGCCCAACGGGCTGACCTCCAGCGCTTGGGCGGCCAGTGCCAGGCGCCGCTGCCGCCGTTCGCCGCGCGCCTGGGCCTGGCGCAGGTCGCTGAGGCCACGGCCCATCAGCAGGGCGGCGATCATGAGCAGCAGCAGCCCCAGGTACAACGGCGCCTGCAGCGGCGCCATCCAGTCCGCGCCAACCGCGCCCAGCAAGCCACGCACCAGCGGCAGCCCCACCAGCCAAAGCAAGGCCAGGGCGCCGCCCCAGAGCGCCCCGGGAAAGCCCCAGCCCAGCACCAGGACCAGCAGGGCCAGGCCGATGGCCGACAAACCGAACGCCAACGGCTGCCCCTCGATCAACCAGGGCAGCAGCAACAGCGGGACCAGCAACCAGCCGGGCGGCTGCGGGCAGCGATCCGACGCGACCTCGAACTCGTCAGCCGGGCCCTGGGGCCCGACCAAGACCCAGCCGCGACGGCGCAGCAGCGGGGTCAGGCAGGCCAGCAGGGCGCTGCCGATGACCAGCACGCAAAGCGCATCCAGCAACCAGGGCCCCAGGCTGGCCTGCAGCCCATCGGACCAGAAGGACGCGCCGCGCAGCAACGCGCGACCCGACTGGGCCAGGTGCAACAAGAGCGTGGCCGGCAGCACCCCCAGCAGAATGAAACCCTGCAGATGACCCAGCCCGGGCAAGGCCGGATCGACCCGCCTTAGTCGCAACAGCAGGCCAACCGCGCCTATGGCCAGGAGCTGCGCCAGGGCCTGAAGCATGGCATCGGTCCCGCCCAGCCCCGCCAGTGGGGCGCTGAGCAGGCCATTCAGGCACACGGCCGGCAGCACGCGCGCGCCCCACCAGAGCATGAAGACCAGGCCCAGGCCGAATGGCAGGTACCACAGGATGATGCCCTGTACGGGCTGGAGCGGTAATGACAACCAGCTGCCCAGGTGCAGCAGCACCAGCGGCAACCACCAGGTCCAGGGGGGCAGGGGGGCGGCTATAGCGGGCATTGTGACCTCCATGTCTCTCTGCCTGAGCGCGGGCACAGCATAGATCAGTGCGAGGGCACGCGTCTGCCCCGGGCGTTCCAGCCCAACGCATTCAACCGTGGAGGAGTGAGACCTGGTCGAGGTTCCCCACTTCCTTTAACGCTTTAACGCGGGTTTCACCCGCCCTACGAAAAAGCACCTCGGCGAAACCTATAGGTCAGGTTTGTAGCCCGGATAAGCGCAGCGCAATCCGGGGCAGCAGCAGCTATACCGCATCGCGGGGCAATAGCAGCCCCAAGGGCAGGCAGACCCGGGCTTCCAGCCCGCCACCGGCGCGGTTGCGCAACTCCACGCTGCCACCGTGCAGGGCCGCGATGCGCTTGACGATGGCCAGCCCCAATCCGGAGCCCTTGCCGCCACGGGCCCGGTCGCCGCGGGTGAAGGGGTTGAAGATGGCTTCCAGTTCCGCCGGCGCGATGCCCGTTCCACGGTCCAGCACGCTGAGCACCACATAGGGCGCACTGCAGCCACCGGACACCGAGGCCGCCACCTCCACGGCATTGCCGCCGTAGCGCAGGGCATTCTCGATCAGGTTGACCAGCAGCCGCTTGAACGACACCCTCCGCAGCAGGAAGGCCGGCAGCGGCTCCAGGCACAGGCGCACCAGCTCCTGCTGCTGGTTGTAGGGCGCCACCACCTCGCGCACCAGGGCGCCCAGGTCGACCTCCTCCACCGGTTCGTCGCGCCCGTCGCGGATAAAGGCCAGGAACTGGTCGAGAATCGCATCCATGTCCTCGATGTCACGGACCATGTCGTCGGTCAGGTCGGAATCGCTGTTGAGCAGCTCGAGGGACAGGCGCAGGCGGGTCAGGGGCGTGCGCAGGTCATGGGAGACCCCGGCCAGCATCAGCTCGCGCTCGCGCGCCGCCTGCTCGACGTCCTCGGCCATCTGATTGAAGGCACGGTAGACCTCGGCCATTTCGCTCGGCGTGTCGCTGACCGGCAGGCGCACGCTGCGCCCCTGGCCGAGCTGGCGGGCGGCGAACACCAGGCGCTTGAGCGGCGCGCTGAGCTGGCGCACGAAGATCCAGGCGGCAGCCGTGGACAGCAGGCCGATGGCCAGGAACCAGCCCAGCACGCTCCAGATCCGCTGGCCTCGCAGGGGGTGGGGATAGAGCGGCACTTTCAACCAGTCCTCGCCCAGGCTCGGCGCCCGCACCCAGAGGGCCGGCGGGCTCTGCGCGCGCATT
Source organism: Pseudomonas sp. (assembly GCA_035290985.1). Lineage (GTDB taxonomy): Bacteria > Pseudomonadota > Gammaproteobacteria > Pseudomonadales > Pseudomonadaceae > Aquipseudomonas. Next base: position 4,717 of record DATDTH010000525.1, read on the forward strand.
CGCACCTCGGTATCCGGGCCCAGTTCGGCCCGCATCTGGGTCTGGAAGATCTCGCTGTAGGGCCAGTGCTGCTCGCTGGTCGGTACCGTCTCCCGCGGCACGCGCTTGAGCCCCGCCGCCGCCGCGATACGCTCACGGTCCTCCACGTCCGCGGCCCAGTAGGCGCGCAGGGTCAGGGCCGCGCCATGACTGTACTGGCGGTCCACCAGCACGTCCTCGTTCATCATCAGATAAACCAGGGTCAGGGCCTTGGAGAAAAGCACCACGATCAGCACCAGCCAGAGGGTGCGGGCGAAGAAGCTTTGCGGGAACCAGAGCGGGGTTTTCATAGGGACAGCAGCCAAAAGTGGTAAGCCTCAAGCGGCAAGTCAGAGCGGATGGCAGCGCGGTTGATCCGCTTGCAGCTTATGGCTTGTGACTTGCCGCTTACATGCGGCTTGTCCCTCACTTACTGCCATCCGGCACGAACACATAGCCCACACCCCAGACGGTCTGGATATAGCGGGGTTTCGAGGGGTCCGGCTCGATCAGCCGGCGCAGGCGCGAGATCTGCACGTCGATGGAGCGCTCCAGGGCATCCCATTCGCGGCCACGGGCCAGGTTCATCAGCTTGTCCCGGGTCAGCGGCTCGCGCGCATGCTGGACCAGGGCCTTGAGCACGGCGAACTCACCGGTGGTGAGCATCTGCACCTGATCGCCGCGCTTGAGCTCGCGGGTGGCCAGGGACAGTTCGTAGTCGCCGAAGCTCACCGTCTCCTCCTCGCTGCCCGGCGCACCCGGTACCTGGGGAGCCTGGCGACGCAGCACGGCCTTGATCCGCGCCAGCAGTTCGCGGGGGTTGAACGGCTTGGCCAGGTAATCGTCGGCGCCCTGTTCCAGGCCCTGGATGCGGCTAGCCTCGTCGCCCTTGGCCGTGAGCATGATGATCGGCACCTGGTTGTTACCCTCGCGCAGGCGCTTGCAGGCGGACAAGCCGTCCTCGCCCGGCAGCATCAGGTCCAGCACCACCAACTGGAACAGCTCGCGGGCCAGCAGACGGTCCATCTGCTCGACATTCTCCACGGCGCGCACGCGGTAGCCCTGTTCGTCGAGGAAACGCTCGAGCAGCCGGCGCAGGCCCGGGTCGTCGTCGACTATCAGTATCTTTTCGCCTTCCGGCACGCTGGCGGTGGTCATGACGCTTCCCCTGGGGTCTCAACAGTGGCGGCATTATGGCCCAGGCACGGTCTCTGGCGTGGCGGTCCATTGTTAGCAGATTTGTCCCCGGACTCCGGGTTCATGGCAAAGCGGCGCGGGCCGGGCGTTGCAGCGGGTGCGGAGGCGGACCTGATCGACCTATTCGTCTCTTTTCCCTGGCGCCGGCCGCCGCCTGGGTATAATGCCGGCCTTTTTGCAGCCGGCTCGCGCCCGCTTTCACTTCTGCTTAGGTGGTTTCATGGACAGCATCAACAGCCGTATCGCCGAGGAACTCGGGGTTCGCCCGCAACAGGTCGCCGCCGCCGTGGCCCTGCTCGATGAAGGCTCGACCGTGCCCTTTATCGCCCGCTACCGCAAAGAAGTGACCGGCAGCCTCGACGACACCCAGTTGCGCAATCTGGAAGAGCGCCTGCGCTACCTGCGCGAACTGGACGAGCGACGCCTGAGCATCCTCGCCAGCATCGAGGAGCAGGGCAAGCTGACCCCCGAACTGAGCCGCGAGATCAAGCTGGCCGACACCAAGACCCGCCTCGAAGACCTCTACCTGCCGTACAAGCAGAAACGCCGGACCAAGGGCCAGATCGCCCTGGAAGCCGGCCTTGGCCCCTTGGCCGACGCCCTGTTCAACGACCCGGGCCTGAGCCCGGACGCCGAGGCGGCGCGCCATGTCGACCCGGAAAAAGGCCTGGCCGACGTCAAGGCGGTGCTCGAAGGCGCCAAGTACATCCTGATGGAGCGCTTCGCCGAGGACGCCAACCTGCTGGCCAAGCTGCGCAGCTTCCTCAAGCACGAGGCCATCCTCAGCGCCCGGCTGGTCGCCGGCAAGGAAGAGGAAGGCGCCAAGTTCCGCGACTACTTCGAACATGACGAGCCGCTGAAAAGCGCCCCCTCGCACCGCGCCCTGGCGATCTTCCGCGGCCGCAACGAGGGTATCCTCAGCGCCAGCCTGAAGGTCGGCGATGATCCCGTTCCCGGCAGCCTGCACCCCTGCGAGCTGATGATCGGCCAGCAGTTCGGCCTGAAGGACCAGGGTCGCCCGGCGGACAAATGGCTCGGCGAAGTGGTGCGCTGGACCTGGAAGGTCAAGCTCTACACCCACCTGGAAACCGACCTGTTCGGCGAACTGCGCGAAGGCGCCGAGGAAGAGGCGATCAACGTGTTCGCCCACAACCTGCATGACCTGCTGCTGGCCGCCCCGGCCGGCCCGCGGGCGACCCTGGGCCTGGACCCGGGCCTGCGTACAGGCTGCAAGGTCGCGGTGGTGGACGCCACCGGCAAGCTGCTGGAATACGCCACCGTCTACCCCCATGTACCGAAGAACCAGTGGGACCAGACCCTGGCCGTGCTCGGCGCGCTGTGCATTAAGCACCGGGTCGACCTGATCTCCATCGGCAACGGCACCGCCAGCCGCGAGAGCGACAAGCTGGCCGCCGAGCTGATCAAGAAGCTGCCCGAACTGAAGATGACCAAGATCATGGTCTCCGAGGCCGGCGCCTCGGTCTATTCGGCCTCGGAACTGGCGGCCAAGGAATTCCCCGATCTGGACGTGTCGATCCGCGGCGCCGTGTCCATCGCCCGCCGCCTGCAGGACCCCCTGGCCGAGCTGGTGAAGATCGACCCGAAATCCATAGGCGTCGGCCAGTACCAGCACGACGTCTCGCAACTCAAGCTGGCGCGCAGCCTGGACGCGGTGGTGGAAGACTGCGTGAACGCCGTCGGCGTCGACGTCAATACCGCCTCGGTGGCCCTGCTGGCGCGGATCTCCGGGCTGAACGCGACCCTGGCGCAGAACATAGTCGCCCACCGCGACGCCAATGGCGCCTTCAAGACCCGCGACGCCCTGAAAAAAGTCAGCCGCCTGGGCGAGAAGACCTTCGAGCAGGCCGCCGGCTTCCTGCGCGTGATGAACGGCGACAACCCGTTGGACGCCTCCGCGGTGCACCCGGAAACCTACCCGCTGGTGGAGCGCATCGCCGCCAACACCGGCCGCGACATCCGCTCACTGATCGGCGACGCCAGCACCCTCAAGCGCCTCGACCCCAAGCAGTTCACCGACGAGCAGTTCGGCCTGACCACGGTCAGCGACATCCTCGTTGAGCTGGAGAAACCCGGCCGCGACCCACGCCCGGAGTTCAAGACCGCTGAGTTCCAGGAAGGTGTAGAAAGCCTCAAGGACCTCAAACTGGGCATGCAGCTGGAAGGCGTGGTCACCAACGTGACCAACTTTGGCGCCTTCGTCGATATCGGCGTGCACCAGGACGGCCTGGTACATATTTCGGCGCTGTCGGAGAAGTTCGTCAAAGACCCGTACGAAGTGGTCAAAGCCGGTGACATCGTGCGGGTCAAGGTCATGGAAGTGGACATCCCGCGCAACCGCGTAGCCCTGAGTATGCGCATGGGCGATACGCCCGGCGAGAAAGTCGAAGGTCCACGTGGCGGCGCACGTGGCAGTAAGCCGGGCGGCAACACCCCGCGCACCGAACGCCACTCCAGCCAGCACAAACCCGCCCCGGCCAACGCCGGCATGGCCGCGCTGTTCGCCAACGCCAAGAACATGAGCAAGTAGCTATGAGCGAGCACGCCTCTGTCGGCAAGAACAGCGCCTTCAGCGATTTGTTGGGCATGAG
>DATDTH010000526.1:0-6619 GCA_035290985.1 Pseudomonas sp.
CCATGCTGGGTTTCGCCGAACGGCAGCTCTTCCCAGCCTTCAATTCTCGCCGAAGCGCTTTCGGGCCGCTTATCGCCTCACAAAAAAGCCCGCCGGTGATGCCGTGCGGGCCCTTTGCGTTCGGAGGGGGTCAGTGCTTGCTGCTGTCCACCGGCATGCTCAGCAGTTGTTTCTCCTGGTTCCAGTCGAACTCCATATCGTTTTCCAGGGCGGCGAAGCGGCGTTCGTCCAGTTCCTGGAACAGGGCGATTTCCTCGTCCGGCATAAAGTGCAGGCAGTCGCCGCCGAAGAACCACAGCAGGTCGCGCGGCACCAGGTGGGCGATCTGCGGGTAGCGGTGGAAGACCTGGCTGAGCATGTCCTGGCCCAGGTACAGGCTGCCTTCCGGGTCGCGAGGCAATTCGTCGAGCAGCTCATCGAAGCGCTCGAGAAACAGCCCGTGGCTGTCGTCCGGCACCTGCTCGGCTTCACCCAGGGCGACCAGAATCCCGCGCAAGTGATGGAGCAGGGCGAGGTGGTGGTCGAGGTAGGGGGTGGCCATGGCGATGATCCTGAGAAGTGAAACGGGCGCGGGAGTATAAAACTCCACGGGCCCGCTGTCCTGTCCGGCTTAGGGCCTGTTGACACTACCCGCACGGCCGCGCCGGAATCTGTTTTGAAACGAGCCTCCGCCTGGGACGCGCCGTTGGATGCGGCAGAACGAGCGACGAGTAATGCTGTCTCGCATCAAAACAGCTCCGGCCCTGCGGGTTGCGCGAATAAGAGCCCCATGCCGCGTTGCGAAACTTGGCAAGGGAATAACCATTGCCTGCGTTTCGCGCCTTGCCTGGAACCCTTCTTCGCAGCAACGCGTCTCGCGATGGAAATGTCAACAGGCCCTAGCGGATGCGACCCGGCTCGAGCCCCAGGTCCTGGGCGGCGAAGTCGTCCACGTCTATCACCTTGCGCCTGGCGGCCTCGGCCTGGCGCAGGCGCTGGACCTCCGTGGCCGTGAGCAGACCTTCGCGCAAGGCGGCCTCGAACGGGGTCTCGCCCGCGGCCGGGCGCAACTGGTCGTCCCTGAGCGCCTGATTGAGTTTCTTGCGCAGCGCTCGAGTCGCATTCAGTTGGTCGACCGCGACCTGCAGGGCCGCGACCGGGTCGTCGACCCATTGCGGGCGGTAGCAGCCGGTCAGCAGCTGTTCCAGGGCCGGATCGCCCTGGGGGCGACCGAGAATGGCGGCGACTTCGGCATCCAGGGCATCCGAGGGGCCCTTGTGACGCCGGCCGAAGGGAAACACCAGTACCCGCAGCAGGCAGCCCAGTACCGGGCTGGGAAAGTTGCCGAGCAATTCGTCCAGGGCCTGTTCGGCCTGGCTCAGGCTTTCCTCCAGGGCCCAGCGCAGCAGCGGGCGCATGTGCTCGGCCTGATCCAGGTCGTGGTAGCGCTTGAGCGCTGCCGAAGCCAGGTACAGGTGGCTGAGCACATCGCCCAGGCGTGCCGATACACGCTCGCGGCGTTTCAGTTCGCCGCCCAGCAGCATCATGCACATATCCGCCAGCAGGGCGAAGGCCGCGGCCAGGCGGTCGAGCGCGCGGAAGTAGGGCCGGCTGAGGGCGTCGCCAGGTGCCTCGCCGAGCAGGCCGAAGCTCAGGCCGAGCAGCAGGCTGCTGGCGGCATTGCTGACGGCGAAGCCAAGGTGCTGCAGCAGCAGGGCATCGAACTCCAGCAGCGCCTGGTCCTGGTCCTCGCGGCCGGCCAGGGCCATCTCTCGCAGGACATAGGGGTGGCAGCGGATGGCGCCCTGGCCGAAGATCATCAGGTTGCGCGAAAGGATATTGGCGCCTTCCACCGTGATGAAGATCGGCGCCGCCTGCCAGGAGCGGCCCAGGTAGTTGTTCGGTCCCAGGATAATGCCCTTGCCACCATGCACGTCCATGGCGTGGCTGATGCATTCGCGGCCGCGTTCGGTGAGGTGGTACTTGAGGATGGCCGAGAGCACCGAGGGCTTTTCCCCCTGGTCGACGGCGCTGGCGGTGAGGATGCGTGCGCTGTCCATCAGCCAGGCATTGCCGCCGATGCGCGCCAGGGCTTCCTGGATGCCTTCGAAGGCGGCCAGGGGGACGTCGAACTGTTCGCGAACCTGGGCGTACTGGCCGGTGACCAGGCTGGTGAATTTGGCGGCGCCGGTGCCGACCGCCGGCAGGGAAATGGAGCGACCGACCGACAGGCAGTTCATCAGCATCATCCAGCCCTTGCCGAGCATCGCCTGGCCGCCGATCAGGCTGTCCAGCGGCACGAATACGTCCTTGCCCGAATTCGGCCCGTTCATGAAGGCAGCGCCCAGCGGCAGGTGCCGGCGGCCGATTTCCACCCCCGGGGTGTCGGTGGGGATCAGCGCCAGGCTGATGCCCAGGTCCTCCTCCTCGCCCAGCAGGTGCTCGGGGTCATAGGCCTTGAATGCCAGCCCCAGCAGGGTCGCCACCGGGCCCAGGGTGATGTAGCGTTTTTCCCAGTTCAGGCGCAGGCCGAGGACCTCCTGGCCCTGCCACTGGCCCTTGCAGATGATCCCGGTATCCGGCATGGCGCCGGCGTCCGAGCCGGCCAGGGGGCCGGTGAGGGCGAAGCAGGGCACGTCCGCGCCCGTGGCCAGGCGCGGCAGGTAGTGCTGGCGCTGCGCGTCGGTGCCGTAATGCAGCAGCAGTTCGGCAGGGCCGAGGGAGTTGGGCACCATCACGGTGGAGGCCAGGTCGCCGCTGCGGGTCGCCAGCTTCATTGCCACCTGGGAGTGGGCATAGGCGGAGAAGCCTTTGCCGCCGTACTGCTTGGGGATGATCAGGGCGAAGAATCCCTGTTCCTTGGTGTAGGTCCAGGCCTCGGCCGGCAGGTCCATGCGCTGGCCTATGTTCCAGTCGTCGACCATGGCGCACAGGGTTTCGGTGGGGCCGTCGATAAAGGCCTGCTCCTCGGCGGACAGCTGCGCCTTGGGGTAGGCCAGCAATTTTTCCCAGTCCGGGCGACCGCTGAACAGCTCGCCATCCCACCAGACCGTGCCGGCTTCGATGGCATCCCGTTCGGTTGCGGACATCGGCGGCAGGACGCGCTGGAACCAGGCGAACAGGGGCGCGGTAATGAGCTTGCGCCGCAGTTCGGGCAAGGCCAGCGGCAGGGTCAGGGTCAGCCACAGCAGCCAGAGTAGAGCGAGCAACCAGCCGGGTGCCTCGCTGAGGGCCCCCATAAGCATCAGGTAGGCGGCGACCAGTGCCAGGGCGGGTGTAGGGGGCGTACGGCGGTGGGCCAGGTAGGCCACGACCAGCAGCAGTGCTGGTAACCAGATCAACAGCATGAGCGATCCTCCGTGATGACGGCGTGTGCCGTCACGAGCTTAGTCGCCTTGTCGCGCAAAAGTTGGCGGCAAGGACAGTGGGCTTGGCCGAAGTCTGTACTTCGTCCCTGGCGACCATCGGTAGACTGGCCCTGGGTTTGCCATGCATCAGTACCTGCAACCCGGTTATTGCATCGATAGAGACCACCCAGCGGTGGGCGAGTTCGACGAACGGATGCGCGCAGCGAGCCGCGACCCACTGGAACGTGCGGTGCACAACCCCCATCAGCCCGCCGCGGATGCCCCGGCACCCAGCGGGGATTTCCAGGGACAGGCCCAGTATGCGAATCGGTGATAGCGGTTATCGATGGCGCCGCCTTTCCTCTTCGCCTGCCGATGATTAGGCTGTTGCAATGGACGTGGACCGGTTGAAGAAAAGCCTGTGCACTGAGCGCTTGCATTGCCGGGGCGCCATCCCCATTTGCCTATTCTTCCCTTCTTCCCTTCTTCCCTTCTTCACGGTGCGTGCATCCCCTATGAGTTCCGCTCTGTCCATCCGGCAGCTGACCAAGACTTACGGCAACGGCTTCCAGGCCCTCAAGGGCATCGATCTGGACGTGGCCGAAGGCGATTTCTTTGCCTTGCTCGGCCCCAACGGTGCCGGCAAGTCCACCACCATCGGCATCCTCTCGACCCTGGTGAACAAGACCAGCGGCTCGGTGAGCGTGTTCGGCCATGACCTCGACCGCGAGCCGGCGGCGCTCAAGCGCTGCCTGGGCGTGGTGCCCCAGGAATTCAATTTCAACCAGTTCGAGAAGTGCTTCGACATAGTGGTCACCCAGGCCGGTTACTACGGTATTCCGCCGCGTATCGCCAAGGCGCGGGCCGAGGACTACCTGACCCGGCTGGGGCTGTGGGAGAAACGCAATTCGCCGTCCCGGGAATTGTCCGGCGGCATGAAGCGCCGGCTGATGATTGCCCGGGCCCTGGTGCACCAACCGCGGCTGCTGATACTCGATGAACCCACGGCCGGGGTCGACATCGAGCTGCGCCGCTCCATGTGGAGCTTCCTCACCGAGCTGAACCAGCAGGGCATCACCATCATCCTCACCACCCATTACCTGGAGGAGGCCGAGCAGCTGTGCCGCAACATCGGCATCATCGACCATGGTGCGATAGTCGAGAACACCAGCATGCGTGCGCTGCTCAAGCAGCTGCATGTGGAAACCTTTCTACTCGACCTCAAGGAATCCTTGCTGATCCCGCCGCAGCTGCAAGGCTATCCGTCGCAGTTGATCGACCATCACACCCTGGAGGTGCAGGTGGACAAGAGCCAGGGCATCACCGAGCTGTTCAGGCAGCTGGCGCTGCAGCAGATCGAGGTGCTCAGCCTGCGCAACAAGACCAACCGACTGGAGGAGCTGTTCGTGTCCCTGGTGGAAAAAAACCTGGCGAAGGTGGCGGTATGAACACGACCTACCTGAATTCCGAGTTCGCCGCCAACCTGGTGGCGCTGCGAACCATCGTCTATCGCGAAATCCGCCGTTTCACCCGGATCTGGCCGCAAACCCTGCTGCCCCCGGCCATCACCATGGTTCTGTACTTCGTGATCTTCGGCAACCTGATCGGCCGGCAGGTCGGCGATATGGGCGGCTTCACCTACATGCAGTACATTGTGCCGGGCCTGATCATGATGTCGGTGATCACCAACGCCTACGGCAACGTGGTCTCGAGTTTCTTCGGCAGCAAGTTCCAGCGCTCGGTGGAGGAGCTGATGGTCGCGCCGGTCTCGCCCCATACCATCCTGCTCGGTTACGTCACCGGCGGCGTGTTGCGGGGCTTGGCGGTGGGGCTCATAGTCACGCTGCTGTCGCTGTTCTTCACCCACCTGCAGGTGCACCATCTGGGTATCACGGTGTTGGTGGTGCTGCTGACGGCGACCATCTTTTCCCTGGCCGGTTTTCTCAACGCGGTCTATGCGCGCAATTTCGACGACATCTCGATCATCCCGACCTTCGTCCTGACGCCCCTGACCTACCTGGGCGGGGTGTTCTATTCGATCAGCCTGCTGCCGCCGTTTTGGCAGACGGTGTCGCTGGTCAACCCGGTGCTGCATATGGTCAACGCCTTCCGTTACGGCATTCTGGGCGTTTCGGATATCCGCATCGGCGTCGCCATTGGCTTGATGCTGGTCGCCACCGCGCTGCTCTATGTGACCTGCATTCGCCTGTTGATCAGCGGCCGCGGCATGCGCCAATGAAAAATTACCTGCGTTGCCCCTCTTAAGGAAAAAAGGGGGGCGTTAAAAACAGGCTCGGCTGCCTCGCTTAAATTTTTCAACGGTCTATATAGAGCTGAGAAAACATAGGGATACATCTTCAGCGGCTGAATTGCGCGAGGCCGGCCGGTAGACTGGACCTCTACAAAAATATGGGGTTGTCTATGTCCATCTATCCGCGCGCCTGGCTTGTGCTCGTCTCCCTGCTGCTGATGGCCGGCGGGAGTCAGGCCCAGGAGGTTCAGGGGCCGCTGGTGGAGGTGGTGCAACCCCGGCAGACCCTGGTTCGGGATGAGCTGACTACCTTCGGTTCGTTGCGCTCCGACGAGTCGGTGATGATCCGCCCGGAAATCGCCGGACGCCTGGCTCGCCTGCATTTTCGCGAGGGTCAGCCGGTCGAGGCCGGCGCGCTGCTGCTGAGCCTGGACGATTCCATCGCCCGGGCTGAACTGGCCCAGGCACAGGCGAACCTGAGCCTGGCGGAGAAGAACTTCCAGCGCGGGCAGATGCTGCTCAAGCGCGGCGCCAGCAATGCCCAGGCCCTGGACGAGGCCCAGGCCCTGCAGCAGGCCGCGCGGGCCAGCCTGGCCCTGTCCCAGGCGCGCCTGGACAAGACCCGGATCCATGCGCCCTATGCCGGCGTGCTGGGCCTGCGCCAGGTCAGCCCCGGCGATTACCTCGGGGTCGGCCAGGACATCGTCAACCTGGAGGTGCTGGATCCGCTCAAGGTGGATTTTCGCATCCCGCAGAAGGCCGTCAGCCAGATCCGCCTCGGGCAGCCGGTGGAAATCAGCCTGGACAGCTATCCCGGCGAGACCTTCGGCGGCACCATCAGCGCCATCAACCCGCGCCTGGACGAGGTCGGTCGCAGCCAGGCGATTCGCGCCAGCCTGGGCAATGGCGATCAGCGGCTCAAGCCTGGGCAGTTCGTCAAGCTCAGGGTGATCCTGGCCGAGCGCCCCCAGGCCCTGGTGATCCCGGAAGAGGCGGTGATGCCGGTGGGTGACAAGCAGATGGTCAACCTGGTGGTCGAGGG
>DATDTH010000527.1:0-6813 GCA_035290985.1 Pseudomonas sp.
CATGCGGAACATGCCGGCCAGGCCGCGCTCGGTCACGGCCGGGTTGGTCGAGCCGGGGGTGATGGCGATGATGCCGGCATCGTCGTAGACCTCGGAGGCCGGGATGGTCGAGGAGGAGCAGAAGTGCCCGACCACGCCCAGGGCCTTGTCCTGGTCGACCAGGCGGTTGGCCACGGCGACCGCCTGCTTGGGTTCGCAAGCGTCATCGGCCTTCACCAGCGTGATCTTCTCGCCGTTGACCCCACCCGCCGCATTGATGTCATCCGCCGCCTGGCTAGCGCCACGCCAGTACTGCTCGCCGAAGGAGGCGTTGGCCCCGGTATGGGGACCGGCCACACCTATCACCAGGTCGGCCTGGGCCAGGGAAGAGAGGCCCAGTGCGCCTGTCACGGCGAGTGCCAGAAAGCCTTTTCTGAAAATCTTCTGCGACATAGAGGTTTTGCTCCGAGGGTGTGAGTGAGTGCTGCTACTTTCGTCTTGGGGTGAGCAAGTGGCGTGCCATTATTTTTTATTGATGCAGATCGCCGGAAAGCGGTGGTTCTCCTCTGTTGTTTCTTATAATTGTCGTTGTAAATCAGTCGCTTGAATCAATAGCTTGGGAAAAGCGCGGGAGCCCTGAGCCGGCCGCGGGCCCGGTTTGGTCGCAACCCCGTTAACAATAGCCAGCTCCTCCCGGTTTGCCCATCCCTGGTGCGCATCCAGCGCGCCGATGCACCCATGCGGTCCGCGCCCGACACGCGAGCGTGGCCCGGAACGGCGCCCAGTGCCTCATATTTGGCCGTCGCCGGGTACCGCGCAACCGACCTCCAGCGTTCAGATCACGACACGCAGGCATTGCCCGGCGTGGTAGAGCGAGAAGCCCGCCTCGTACAGGCAACTGCGCAACCGCGCGGCCTTTACCTTGCCCATGGCCTGCATGGGCAACGGCAGCGCCTGGGGCTCGCCGCTCACCAGGTAATCGGCGAAGGCCTTGCCCACCAGGGTGCCGGTGGTGACCCCGCGGCCGTTATAGCCGGTCACCGCCAGCAGCCCCGGGGCCGGTTCGAACAGGCGCAGCAGATGGTCCGGGGTGAAGGCGATGCACCCGGTCCAGGTGGACTGCCACTGCACCGCCTCCAGGTCGGGAAAATAGTGGCGTTGAATCCGCTCGGCCCAGGTGCGCAGGAACCAGGCCGGCTTGCGCGTGCCGCTGCCCAGGCTGCCGAGCAGCAGCCGGCCCTCGGCATCGCGGCGAATGCTGCTGAGCACCTGGCGGGTGTCCCAGGCGCCCTGCCCGCCCGGCAGGATGCGTTGCGCCGCCGCGCCGGTCAGCGGCGCCGAGGCCACCTGGTAGTAGAAGCCGGGGAAGAAGCTGTCGCGCAAGGCGGTCCACTGGCCCTCGGTGTAGGCATTGGAGGCGATCACCACCTGCGGCGCCATGACCACACCGGCGGCGCTGTGTACGCACCACTGCTCGCCCTGGCGCTCGAGTCGGGTCACCGCGGAATGCGGAAACAGTTGGCCACCCAGGCGCACCACGACCCGGGCCAGGCCGCGGGTATAGGCCATGGGATCGAGCGTGCCGGCGCGCCGATCGAGCAGGGCCGCGGCGATCCGCGCGGTGCCGGTGGCCTCGACGCAGGCCGCGCCCGTGAGCAGCTCCACCGGCGCGCCGCGGCGCTGCCACTGGGCGCAGCGGCTCTGCAGGTCGGCCTGGCCGCGGCCGTTGTGCGCCATATGCAGGGTGCCCTCGCGGCGGGCCTGGCAGTCGATGGCGTGGCGCTCGATCAGCGCGAACACCAGGGCCGGCGCCGCGCCCAGGGCCGCCACCAGCTTGCCGCCCACCGCCTTGCCCAGCCCGGCCTCGACCTGGTCCGGCGGGATCCACAGGCCGGCGTTGACCAACCCGACGTTGCGCCCCGAGCCGCCATGGCCGGTTTCGTGGGCCTCCAGCACGCAGACCGTCTTGCCCTGTTCGAGCAAGTGCAGGGCGGTCGACAAGCCGGTGATGCCGGCCCCGATCACGCAAACATCCGCCCTCACCTCACCCGCCAGGGCCGGCGTGGCCACAGGTGCGGGCGTCAGGCGTTCCCATAGGCATTCTTGGCGCAGGGTCATTGGGTAGTCCTTAATCGAAACTGATGCCCTGGGCCAAGGGCAGCTCCCGGGAATAATTCACGGTATTGGTCTGCCGGCGCATATAGGCGCGCCAGGCATCCGAGCCGGACTCGCGACCGCCGCCGGTTTCCTTCTCGCCGCCGAAGGCGCCACCGATCTCCGCCCCGCTGGGGCCGATATTGACGTTGGCGATGCCGCAATCGCTGCCGGTCGCCGAGAGGAAGGCCTCGGCTTCACGCAGGTCGTTGGTGAAGATGCAGGACGACAGGCCCTGGGGCACCGCGTTGTTCAGGCTCAGCGCCTGGTCGAAGGTGCTGTAGCCCAGCACATAGAGAATGGGCGCGAAGGTCTCGCTGCAGACCACCTCGCTCTGCTCCGGCATCTCGACCAGGGCCGGCGCGACGTAGTAGGCCTCGGGGAACTGCTCGGCCAGTTGCCGCGTGCCGCCGAAGACCTTGCCGCCCTCGCTTAGGGCCTGTTCCAGGGCATCCTGCATGGCCTCGAAGCCCTGCCGGTCGATCAGCGGACCGACCAGGTTGCCTTCCAGGGGATGGCCGATGCGGATCTTGGCGTAGGCGGCTTTCAGGCGGGCGACGAACTCGTCCTTGACCGACGCGTGGGCGATCAGCCGGCGCAGGCTGGTGCAGCGCTGGCCGGCCGTGCCGACCGCGCTGAACAGCACCGCGCGCACGGCCAGGTCCAGGTCGGCGCTGGGTGCCAGGATCATCGCGTTGTTGCCGCCCAGTTCGAGGATGCTGCGGGCGAACCGGGCCGCCACCTTGGGCGCCACGTCGCGGCCCATACGGGTGCTGCCGGTGGCGCTGATCAGGGCCACGCGCGGGTCTTCCACCAGGGCTTCGCCGGCCTCGCGGTCGCCGATGACCAATTGACTGAGATGGGCCGGGGCGTCACTGAAATTACCGGCCACGCGCTCGAACAGGGCCTGGCAGGCCAGGGCGGTCAGCGGGGTCTTTTCCGAGGGTTTCCACAGCACCGGGTTGCCGCAGACCAGGGCCAACGCGGCGTTCCAGGCCCAGACCGCGACCGGGAAATTGAAGGCGCTGATCACCCCCACCACCCCCAGGGGGTGCCAGGTCTCGCGCATATGGTGGCCCGGGCGCTCGGAGGCGATGGTCAGGCCGTAGAGCTGGCGCGACAGGCCGACGGCGAAGTCGCAGATGTCGATCATCTCCTGCACTTCGCCCAGGCCTTCCTGGGTGATCTTGCCGGCTTCCCGGGACACCAGCTCGCCCAGCTCGGCCTTGTGCTGGCGCAGGACCTCGCCGAATTGACGGATCAGCTCACCGCGCCGGGGGGGCGGCACCTGGCGCCAGGCCTGGAAGGCCCGTTCGGCGCGGCCGATCTTCTGTTCCACCTCGGCGCGGCTCTCCAGGCGCACCGAAGCGATGCGCTGGCCGTCGATGGGGCTATGCACGGCATGCGTGCCCTGTTGATGACTCTGCGGGTCGACACCGAGCTTATTGAGCAATCCAGCAATCATGGGGGGCCTCCTAATCCAGTCGGGTCCAGTCGTGGCACATTCGCCATGGCCTCAGTAATAGCCGCACTGGCGCCCGGCAACAAACGACCTTTATTCTGCATGTCATTCCGTTTAGTCATGCGCCCTTCGCGAGTACCGCTCCATGCTCAAGCGTCACCTGCCGTCCCTCACCGCCCTGCACTGCTTCGAAGCCGTGGCCCGGCACCTGAGTTTCACCCGGGCCGCGGATGAGCTGAGCCTGACCCAGAGCGCCGTGAGCAAGCAGGTGGCCCAACTCGAGGAACTGCTGCAGCACCTGCTGTTTCTGCGGGTGCGCCAGCGCCTGCAGCTGACCCCGGCCGGCTCGCTGTACCTGGGGGAGGTGCGCAAGATCCTCACCCAGGTCGAGATGTCGACCCATGCCCTGCTGTCCTATGGCGGCGACACCGAGGTGCTGCGCGTCAGCACCCCGCCGACCTTCGGCGCCCGCTGGCTGATCCCGCGGCTCAAGGGCTGGCGGCTGCGCCACCCGAGCATCCACCTGGACCTGCGCCACGAACTGGAAGCCGACGACCTGGCCCAGGGCCGTTGCGACCTGGCCTTCTATTTCGGTCAGGGCCCGCGACCGGGCGCCGCCTGCATCCCGCTGTTCGGCGAGGAACTGGTGCCGGTCTGCGCTCCCTCGGCCATGCCGGCCGAACCCCTGAGCGATCCGACCCAGCTGAGCGACCTGGTCCTGCTGCAGAACGCCCACCGGCCGGCGGCCTGGCATCAATGGTTTAAGGAGCAGGGCCGACACACCGAGCACAGCTACCACGGGCCGCGCTTCGACAGCTTCTATATGTGCATCCGCGCCGCCCAGGTCGGCTGCGGCGTGGCCCTGCTGCCGCGCTTCCTGGTCGAAGAAGAGCTGGCCGAAGGCAAGCTGGTGATCCCCTGGGCCCATGCCATGGCCAGCAGCAGCCTCTATTACCTGGCCTACCCCGAACAGACCGCCGAGGTACCCAAGGTGCGGGATTTCGTGCGCTGGATGAACGAGCAATTGGGGGCATGAGCGCCAGGTCTCGCGGGTTGCACCCGCCCTACGAAAAGCGAATGGGCCGGCGTAAATCCATTCCGCGGAACACACGAAAAAAAGGAATGATCCGGCCGTTTTTTTTCGCTTGTCGCCCGGGCCGGCGGCGGGTCTGATAACAGCCAACGCCCGATCATCAGGAGTGCCCCATGCCCCGCTTCGAACGCCTCTTCGAGCTGGTCGCCCAGGTCAGGGGCCCTGCCGCCGCGCACTGGCTCGAGGCCCATGTCGAAGTCCCCGCCGGCCTGCAGGCTTTCACCTGGGACGACAACGTCGTGCACCGGGCCTGGCTGGCCGAAGCCCTCAACCTCTGCCTGTTCCACAAGCTGGTGGAGGCGGTGCCGGACGCGCGCACCTATGTCGAGGAACAGCGTGCCGCGGGACGCCAGGTGCTGTTCGACCACGGCGCCCTGCGCACGGTCGACTGGCCGGAAAACGGCGCCCTGCCCCGCGGCCGCCAGGCCTTCGCCCGCCTGCTCGAACCCCTGGGGTTTACCGACGTACGCACCTACCCCCTGACCCGGCTGAACATGACCGGCTGGGCCTATCGCCAGCAGGACCTGCCGGAGACGATCGCCCAGTTCTTCGTCTCGGAATTGCACCCGGGGCGGTTCAGCGAGGCCTTCCAGGCCGCGGTCAGCCGCGTGGTCGGCAGCAGCCGCGACCCGCTGCAGGGCGAGCACCTGGCAATACTGCAGACCCTGCGCCGCACCCGGCACTGCAGCCCATTGGCCGCGCGGGTGCTGCTGCCCGCCCTGTGCCAGGCCTTCGACTGCCAACACGGGCCGGCCAGCGAAGGGGACTATCGGCTGCTGCTGGACGAAAGCGCGGAGATGGCCTGGATCGCCAGCGAGGGCAACCGCTTCAATCACCTCACCGACCGGGTGTGCGACCTCGAAGCCCTGGTCGTCCGGCAACGGGCCCTGGGCCGGCCGCTGAAGGCCGAGATCGAGGTCTCCGCCTCGGACCGGGTGCGGCAGACGGCCTACCTGGCGGTGACGGTGCAACGCCCCTTGCTCGATGCCGAGGGTGTCGCCCGGCCGCACGGCCTGCCCGGTTCCTTCGTCGAGTTCATCCAGCGCGAACTCGACCCCGCGACCGGCCGTATCGACCTGAACTTCGACAGCGGCAACGCCCAGGGCATCTTCAAGATGACCGACGCGCGCTGATCCAGCGGCCGACGCTCGGCGGCCGGCGGCCTGCGCCCGGCAGCGCTAACACTATCGGCCCGATCGAGACAATCAAACATCCCCGCGCCCCGTTCGCGACTAGGCTACACACCAGGTCCCACGGAGTCCCTGCCATGCCTTTTCCCAGCCTGTTACACCACCTGCTCGTCGCCTATGCCTGCGCAACCTGCGGCACCAGCCCGGACGAAAACGGTCCGGCCTGACCGAGCCCGGCGGACCAGGCGGGGCGATCGCCATTCCCCGCGAATTCAACGCAACCCCGGCGCCGGGCTTTACCCGCCCGCGCCTATGGCTTCTAATTCGCCCCAGCCTTTTTTCGGCTCGGCGACGCCTTGCGCGGCCGGGCCCTGCCTTGTTCCCCACAGGAAGACCCCGATGGCCGGAAGCAGCCTCTTCACCCTGATCGACGATATCGCCACAGTGCTGGACGATGTGGCCCTGATGACCAAGGTCGCGGCGAAAAAGACCGCGGGAGTGCTGGGCGACGACCTGGCCCTGAATGCCCAGCAGGTGTCCGGCGTGAAGGCCGATCGCGAGCTGCCGGTGGTCTGGGCGGTGGCCAAGGGTTCGTTCAAGAACAAGCTGATCCTGGTGCCGGCCGCGCTGCTGATCGGCACTTTCGCGCCTTGGGCGGTGATCCCCCTGCTGATGCTCGGCGGCGCCTTTCTCTGCTACGAGGGGTTCGAGAAGCTGGCGCACAAGTTCCTGCACAGCCCGGCGGATGAGCAGGCCCATCACAGCGAGCTGGTGCAGGCCCTGGCCGACCCCAGCGTCGACCTGGTGGCCTTCGAGCAGGACAAGATCCGCGGCGCGGTGCGCACCGACTTCATCCTGTCCGCGGAAATCATCGTCATCACCCTGGGCACCGTGGCCAGCGAACCCTTCGGCAAGCAACTGACGGTGCTGGCCCTGATCGCCATTGTCATGACCATCGGCGTCTATGGCCTGGTGGCCGGCATCGTCAAGCTGGA